>NZ_WHJF01000079.1:0-32614 GCF_011682185.1 Massilia genomosp. 1 | reverse complement strand
TCCCGAAAAAAGTGTCACGGAAGCCGTCACCAAAAAGGAGAAAAATCAAGCACTCAAAAAAGCAGCGTAAAAATCGTATTTAGGCGACAACTAGCTTGCAAATTTCCGGTACCCTCAGCGACGCCCAACTCAGCTGCGGCCGCGCCGCCCTGCGCGCCATCGAGCGGGCGCCGATGCCCGCCCCGGCTCCTGTCAAACCGTACCGCTACCATATCGCCATATTGCGCGATCCGGCGGAAGAGCTGCCACCAAGCAACGAAGCGGCACTTGAGCGATTTGTCGACGTGGGGCGCGAGCTGGCGATCGATGTCACCTTGATCGAGAAAAAGGACTTTTCGCGCCTGGCCGAGTTCGACGCCCTGTTCATACGAGAAACCACCGCCATCAACCACCACACTTACCTGTTTGCGAAAAAGGCGGAAAGCGAGGGCATGGTGGTGATCGACGATCCGATGTCGATTTTGCGCTGCACCAACAAAGTCTACCTGGCAGACCTGATGCGCTTGAACAAAATACCGACACCCCATACCTACGCGCTGCAAAGAGCGGACATTGCCGATATCGCCGCCATCGAACGCGACATTGCTTACCCGATGGTCATGAAGATCCCGGACGGCGCATTTTCGCGCGGCGTGACCAAAGTCACCAATGCGCAACAATTCCAGGAAACCGCCCAAACCCTGCTGATGCAATCGGCACTCATTCTCGTGCAGGAGTACATGTACACGGATTTTGACTGGCGTATCGGGGTATTGAACCGGAAAGCGATTTTTGCGAGCAAATACTTCATGTCCAAAGATCACTGGCAGATCGCCAAGCGCGATGCCGGCGGCCAGGCAAAGTTCGGCGCCGCGCGCGCGGTTGCGCTGGACGACGTCCCGCCGGACCTGCTGGCATACGCTCTTGCCGCAGCCAATCTGATCGGTGATGGCTTGTACGGGGTGGACATGAAAATGACGGCACGCGGGCCGGTGGTAATCGAAGTCAACGACAATCCGAATATCGATGCCGGCAATGAAGACGCCGTGTTGGGCGACGACATGTACCGTATCGTGCTGCGCGACCTGGTGCGCCGGCTCGATATTGCCCACGGCCTGACGCGCGTGCAAGCTGAGTCCGGTACATGAACGAGGGCTTGGCAAGGGTAAATTGTTCGGTATACCGGCAGGGCGTCAAGCGCGGCGAGATCACGATCGACGAGATCGGCACGGCGCTGGAACAGCAGGATACGTTTGTCTGGCTCGGTCTGGTTGAACCGGATAATGAATTGATGGAGCGGGTCCAGGAAGAATTCGACTTGCACGAACTGGCGGTCGAGGATGCCCAGAAGGCCCACCAGCGCCCCAAGATCGAGGAATATGGCGAGACCTTGTTCGTGGTCTTGCACACTGTGACACTGGCGGGAACAACGATACACTTTGGTGAAACGCATGTCTTCGTCGGGCGCCGCTTCGTCATCACCGTCAGGCATGGCAAGTCGAACGGCTACGGCAGCGTGCGCGAAAAAACCGAGAATACCCCGTCCAGGCTGGCCACCGGACCGGGATACGTCCTGTACTCGATCGTCGACTTCATTGTCGACCACTACCAGCCCTGCATGGATACGCTCCAGCACCGCTTCCGCCAAGTGGAAAAGGACTTGTTCCAGCCCAATCCTCCGGCCGGCAACCTGGAAGAGTTTTACAATCTGAAGAACGAACTGCTGTCGCTGCAGGCCGCCGCCGGGCCGCTGACCGATGTGTGTACGCAGTTGCTGCGCTTTCATGGGGACATTATCCCAAAAGAAAACCGGATCTACTACCGCGACATTCTCGATCACGTCGCACGTGTGACAGAGTCCGCCGACCGGGTAAGGGCGATGATCGACGCCGCCATGCAGGTGGCGCTGGCCCAGGTAACGATCCGGCAAAACGAGGTGGTCAAGCGCCTTGCCGGCTGGGGCGCCATTCTCGCCGTTCCGACCATGGTATTCAGTTTGTATGGCATGAACTTTGACGTCATGCCGGAATTACGATGGCGTTGGAGCTACCCTTGCGTCATGCTTGGGATCGTTCTGGTGAGCATTTTTCTCCACCGTCGACTCAAGCGGGTGGGATGGCTTTAGCCTTACTGTCAACAGGCACGCAGGCAGGCAAGGTCAGCGGCGGCAGGCGAAAGTTGGAAGTTGCCAGATAAGCGCAACTGGCGCTTGCACCGGGGAAGGACTAGCGATATATTTGCCGCATTACCGCCTCTGAAAATGGCGCCCCACACAAGGCGCCGTTTTTTTGCGATTGTGGTTGCTATAAATTTAAGGTTTACATGAAAGCATTTATTGTCCTGGCAGCATTGATACTGCCGTCCCTGGCCGGCGCAGCCTGCACCCTGGCCAAGACCACCACGTTGCCGATCCAGTACAGCGGCAGCACGATGGTTGCGCCCGCTGTGCGCGGCAGCATCAATGGCACACCAGCGGCGATGTGGCTCCATACCGGCACGGCCTCGACGTTGCTGACCCGCACTGCCGCCGAAAAAAACCAGCTGACGGTGGGAGCCGGCACACCTGGCCGGGCCAAGCTGACCAGCTTCAACGTGGGGCCGATCAACGGCGCGGTCACCCTGCCGGTGGTCAGCGACAATGGCTACCCGCCCGGCTTCGATGGCGTTCTCGGCGCCGACGTGCTGATGCAGGCCGACCTTGAAGTCGCGCTGGGCGAGAAGGAAATGCGCATCGGCTGCACGCCGCCCGGCTGGGCCGCCCGCGCCGTCAAACTGCCCATGCTGACCCGCCCCAGCGTCGACAAGCGCGTGCGCGTGACCGTCAAAGTCAACGGCATGGACCTTGAAGCGCAGTTTGATTCGAACGCGCCCCACAGCAGCATC
Source organism: Massilia genomosp. 1 (assembly GCF_011682185.1). Lineage (NCBI taxonomy): Bacteria > Pseudomonadati > Pseudomonadota > Betaproteobacteria > Burkholderiales > Oxalobacteraceae > Massilia > Massilia genomosp. 1. The sequence continues at coordinate 29,752 of NZ_WHJF01000079.1, read as the reverse complement.
ACCGACGATGGCGCCGCCAAAGCGGGTGTCAAGACCACCGCCCCGGAAGGGCCCTGGAGCGCGCTCTTCGCCACCATCGCCGTGGGCCCGGATAGCGTGAAAAACGTCGACCTGCCGGTCCGCGCCACCTACGGCAGCAATGCGGGCGAGCCGGACGTGGTGCTCGGCAGCGACTTCTTCCGCGCGTACAAGATCTACTTCGCCAACAGCGAGCGCCAGGTCTACCTGAGCCGCAGCGGCAGCGGCGAGGTATTCGCCAAGCCGGCCGCCAGCCCCCCGTCCTGGCTGCTCAAGGAAGGCGAGAGCGGCAACGCCGATGCCCAGCTGGCACTGGCGAACTACCGCTATGCCGATTGGAAGGTCGGGCGCGCCTGGCTGGAAAAGGCTGCCAACCAGGGCCAGCAGCGTGCCCTGATCGAACTGGCGCGCATCTACCGGCGCGAGAAAAAGGCCGCCGAGATGGTCCCGCGCCTGCGCAAGGCGCCTGTCACGCCGCGCATCGCGCTCGAATTGTTCCTGACACAGACCGCCGCCGGCGACAAGGAAGGCGCCAGGCGCGATCTGGCGGCCGCCAACATCAAGGGCTGGCCCGCGCCGATCGCCGATTTCTACCTCGGCCGCCTCAAGATGGACCCCATGTACGATCAGGCCGAAGCGTTCCCCGCACTGGGCAAGGCGCGCCTGTGCGAAGTGCACATCTACACGGCGCAGCTGAGTGAAGCGCAGGGCAACCATCACCACGCCCGGCAGATGATGGAAGCGTGGCAGCGCGACTGCGGCACGTTCTAGCGCCAAGTCGGCGCGGTTCCGCCAGTGGTCAAGCCACACGGACCTAGCGACGAGGACCTCATCGACGTCAGGCGCCGAAGTCGAGTACCACACGCGACGGCACGTCGCCGCGCTTGAGGCGCTCAAAAACGTCATTGATGGCCGACAGTGGCTGCAACTCGATATCGGCCTTGACCTTGCCGTCCAGCGCAAAGGCCAGCGCCTCGGCCATGTCGAGCCGGCTGCCGACAAACGAGCCGCGGATCGTAATGCAGTTGGCCACCACATCGAACAGCGGCGTCGGAAATTCCCCCGCCGGCAAGCCGACTAACACGCACGTGCCGAACTTGCGCGTCATGCCGACGCCCTGCCGGAACGCCACCAGCGAAGGCGCCGTGATCAGCACGCCGTGCGCGCCGCCGCCGGTCACGCTTTTCACCATGTCGATGGCGTCGGCCTTGCGCGCATCGACCATGGCGTCGGCGCCCAGCCGTGCGGCGTGCGCCAGCTTGCCTTCATCGATATCGACCGCGCAGACGTGCAAACCCATGGCCTTGGCATACTGTACCGCAAGGTGTCCCAAACCGCCGATGCCGGAAATGACGATCCACTGCCCTGGCCTGGCCTGGGTTTCCTTGATGCCCTTGTAGGAGGTGATACCGGCGCAGATCAGCGGCGCCGCGTCGCGCGCCGCCAGGCCCGCCGGGATATGCGCCACATAATTCGGATCGGCCACGATGTACTCGGCGAAGCCGCCGTTTTTGCTGAAGCCGCCAAACTGGGCGTCGGCGCATACCGGCTCGTGCCCCGCAAGACAATATTCGCAGTGCCCGCATGCCGAGTAGAGCCAGGGCACGCCGACCCGGTCGCCTTCCTTGACCTGTGTAACGCCCGCACCGAGTGCGGTGACGATGCCGATGCCCTCGTGCCCCGGAATAAACGGCAGCGCAGGCTTGATCGGCCAGTCGCCGCTGGCGGCGTGCAGGTCGGTGTGGCACACGCCGCACGCCTCTGTCTTGACCAGGATCTGGCCGGGCCCGGGTACGGGAATGGCCACTTCCCTCAACACCAGTGCTTGTCCATATTGCTCGACGAAAGCGGCCTGCATGGTTTGTGACATTCATTACTCCTGAGATAGATTGCCTTGAATAGATTTCCTTGGCGCAAATGCGTCGAAGGTCCGGGGGGGCCGGGGGCCAGTCGGCTCGACGACATGGCCGGGCAAAGTGCGCCGGACGCGTCGATAGTACGCCCGCGATCGCGCGTGCTGTGCGTGGCGCCGCGCTTTGGGCGCTTTTTCCGGCGAAAAAAACGGCCGCGCGCGAACAATACGGGGGCGGACGGCCCGCACGGGGTCGAAAGCGCGCAAACACACTGACAGCCAGGCTGGCCACGCGCAAGCTGTGGCGACACCGCCGCGCCCTGTGCGATCGAAGGCGTGGTGCATAGGCGCGATCAGCGCAGCCTGTCCGGCAAGCGCTTGGCCGGCAGTGCAAACAACACGACAAGGGAACAGACATGCATTACAGCAGCGGAAATTATGAAGCCTTCGTACGTCCGCGCAAGGCCGCGGGCGCCGACAACAAGTCGGCGTGGTTCGTCGGATCGGGGCTGGCCAGCCTGGCCGGCGCCGCCTTCCTGATCCGCGACGCGGGCGTGGCCGGTCAACGCATCACCATCCTCGAACAGCAAGCCATCGCGGGCGGCGCGCTCGATGGCCTGAAGGTGCCCGAGAAGGGCTTCGTCATCCGCGGCGGACGGGAAATGGAACAACATTTCGAATGCCTGTGGGACCTGTACCACTCGATTCCCTCGCTCGAGATCGAAGGCGCCAGCGTCCTCGACGAGTTCTATCGCCTCGACAAGGACGATCCGAACGTGTCGCTGCAGCGGGTCACGCAGGACTGCGGCGGCGATGTGGCCGACAAGGCGCTGCTGACCTTGAACGAGGGCGCACAAAAGAATCTGCTCTCGGTGTTCCTGGCCAGTCATGAATCCATGGAAAACAAGCGCATCGACGAGGTGTTCGGCGCGGATTTTTTGTCAAGCAATTTCTGGCTGTACTGGCGCACCATGTTCGCGTTCGAGGAGTGGCATTCCGCCCTCGAAATGAAACTGTATCTGCACCGCTTCATCCATCATATCGGCGGTCTTGCCGATTTTTCTTCGCTTAAATTCAACCGCTACAACCAGTACGAATCGATGGTGTTGCCGCTGGTGAAATGGCTGCAGGAACACGGCGTCGTGTTCCGTTACGGCGTCGAGGTCACCGATGTGCAGTTCGACATCGCGCCGGGGCGCAAGCAGGCGACCAGGATCGACTGGCGCGAGCACGGCGTGGCCGGCGGCGTCGGCCTCGGCGCCGATGACCTGCTTTTCGTCACCATCGGCTCCCTGACGGAAAATTCCGACAATGGCGACCACCACACGCCAGCCAGGCTCAATGAAGGGCCGGCCCCGGCCTGGGACCTGTGGCGGCGCATCGCGGCAAAGGATGGGGCGTTCGGCCGGCCCGACGTGTTCGGCGCGCACATCGCCCAGACCAAGTGGGAATCGGCCACCATCACCACGCTCGATGCGCGCATTCCTCCCTACATCGAGAAAATCGCCAAGCGCGATCCGTTCAGCGGCAAGGTTGTCACCGCCGGGATCGTCACGGTCAAGGATTCGGCTTGGCTGATGAGCTGGACCATGAGCCGCCAGCCGCACTTCAAGCAGCAGCCGAAACACCAGCTGGTCGGCTGGCTGTACGCGCTGTTTGTCGACGTGCCGGGCGACTACGTCAAAAAGCCCATGCAAGATTGCAGCGGCGAAGAAATCACCCAGGAATGGCTGTATCACCTGGGCGTACCGGTCGAGGATATTGCCGAGCTCGCTGCCACGGCCGCCAGCACGGTGCCGGTCATGATGCCCTACATCACCGCCTTCTTCATGCCGCGTCAGGCCGGCGACCGGCCCGCCATCGTGCCGGCGGACGCCGCCAACTTCGCCTTCATCGGCCAGTTTGCCCAGACCCGCGAGCGCGACTGCATTTTCACCACCGAATACTCGGTGCGCACGGCGATGGAGGCGGTCTACACCCTGCTCGATGTCGAGCGCGGGGTGCCGGAAGTGTTCAATTCGACCTATGACATCCGCACCTTGCTGGCGACGGTGACGCCACTGCGCGATGGCAAGCAGCTCGACATTCCGGGGCCGGCCTTCCTGCGCGAGTATTTCCTGAGAAAGCTGGAGGGAACGGAAATCAGCGCTCTGCTCAAGGAGTTCAAACTGATTGCGGACTGAACGCGGGCGCGCCGGCGGCGGCTTCCGCCTGGCGCGACCGGCGCGCAAGCGATCCTGAATGTGTGCCAGCGCACGGACGTATTGAGCACGCAAGCCCAATGTGATGGTCTGCGCACGGTCGCGTGCGCCACCTATCAGGAACATTGTCATGCTTACCATGCTGAGTCCGACCAAAAATCGCCTGTTGGCGGAACTCGAGCGCGCCGAGTACCACCGCTTGTCGCCCTATCTGGAACTGATCGCCCTCGAGCGCGGCGATGTGCTGTACCAGGTGGACGGCAAAATGGACTACGCCTATTTCCCGGTCACAGCAACCATGTCGATCGACTATCTGCTGGAAAACGGCGGCACCTCGGAAATCAACCGGGTCGGCAATGAAGGCATGCTCGGCGTCCCCTTATTCATGGGCGGCGACAGGTCCGCCGGTCGCGCCGTCGTGCAGACCAGCGGCTACGCCTACCGGCTCAGCGCGGCACGACTGATGGCGGAGTTCTACCACAAGGGGCCCTTGCTGCGCCTGCTGCTGCGCTACGCCCAGGCACGCCTGATGCAGGTCTCGCAGCTGGCGGCATGCAACAGCCACCACAGCACCAGGCAGCGCCTGTGCCGCTATTTGCTGCAAATGCTCGATCGCTCATCATCGAACGAGCTGGCCGCAACGCAGGAGGAAATCGGCGGCATCATCGGGGTGCGCCGCGAAGGCGTGACCGATGCCGCCCGCTGGCTGCAGGAACGGGGCATCATCCGCTGGCGCCGCGGCCATGTCACCGTGCTCAGCCGCAGCGGCTTGCACGCGCATGTCTGCGAGTGCTATGACGTGGTGTGCCACGCCACCGCGCTGCTGCTGCCGGACCTGACGGCCAGTTCAGCCCATCTTCCCGGCATCTGGCGCGCCAGCGGCGCCCTGCCCCCCTACCAATTCAAGGACGAGCGGCGCCACGCGCACGGCGGCGAACACGCCGCAGCGCCTCATTCAGGCCAGGCCGAGCTGGCGTTCGTGTAGCGGGCAGCGGCCGACAGGGGAGCGGCGCTGTCCGCAACATGAAAGCGCGCTCACAGTGCTGGCTTAGAGCGGATTCAGTGCCCGGGGCACTTCCAGCATCATTCCCACTCGATGGTCGCTGGTGGCTTCCCGGAAATATCATAAACCACGCGGTTGATCCCGCGCACTTCATTGATGATCCGGTTCGACACCTTGCCCAGCAAGCTGTGCGGCAAGTGCGCCCACTGCGCCGTCATGAAATCGAGCGTTTGCACCGCGCGCAGCGCCACCACGTACTCATAGGTGCGGCCGTCGCCCATCACGCCCACCGATTTCACCGGCAGGAACACGGCGAACGCCTGGCTGGTCGCTTCGTACCAGTTCTTCGGCGCCGCGCCGGCGTCGATGCTTTCCAGCGCCGGCAGATCGCACGGGGTGTTGCGCAGTTCTTCGATGAAGATCGCGTCGGCCTGGCGCAGCAGGTCGGCAAACTCTTTCTTCACTTCACCAAGAATGCGCACGCCCAGCCCAGGACCCGGGAATGGATGGCGATACACCATCTCGTGCGGCAAGCCGAGCGCCACGCCGAGCTTGCGGACTTCATCCTTGAACAGTTCGCGCAGCGGTTCGAGCAGTTTCAGGTTCAGCGTTTCCGGCAAGCCGCCCACGTTGTGGTGACTCTTGATGGTCTGCCCTTTCTTGCCCTTGCCGGCGCTTTCGATGACGTCCGGATAAATCGTGCCCTGGGCCAGCCACTTGGCGTTCTTCAGCTTGCCCGCTTCGACCTGGAACACTTCGACGAACTCGCGTCCGATGATCTTGCGCTTGACTTCCGGGTCGGCCACGCCGGCCAGGTGGCCGAGAAACTGTTCTTCGGCATCGATGCGCAGCACCTTGACGCCGAGGTTCTTGGCGAACATGTCCATCACCATCTTGCCCTCGTTCAGGCGCAGCAGGCCGTGATCGACGAACACGCAGGTCAGCTGGTCGCCGATGGCGCGGTGGATCAGCGCCGCCGCCACGCTCGAATCGACCCCGCCCGACAGGCCGAGGATGACGTCGTCGCTGCCGACCTGTTCGCGGATCTTGGCCACCGCTTCACTGATGTAGTCGGGCATGTTCCATTCCGACTTGCAGCCGCAGATCTCATGCACGAAGCGGCCGATGATCGCCTTGCCCTGCGCCGTGTGCGTCACTTCCGGGTGGAACTGCAGCGCGTAAAAGCGGCGTTCCTCGTCGGCCATGGCGGCCACCGGGCAGCTCGGGGTGTCGCCCATCAGCTTGAAGCCGGGCGGCATGTCGAGCACTTTGTCGCCGTGGCTCATCCAGACCTTGAGCATGCCGTGGCCTTCGTCGGTGACAAAGTCGTTGATGCCGTTGAGAAGCGCGGTATGGCTGCGCGCGCGCACTTCGGCGTAGCCGAATTCGCGCACCAGGCCGTTTTCGACCTTGCCGCCCAGCTGGGCGGCCATGGTTTGCATGCCGTAGCAAATGCCGAGCACCGGCACGCCGAGTTCGAACACGGCTTGCGGCGCGCGCGGGGCGTCGCCTTCCAGGGTGGAACTGTGGCTGCCCGACAGGATCACGCCGGCGGCGCCGTAGTTGCGCACGAATTCGTCGCTGACGTCATACGGGAATACTTCGGAAAACACGCCGGCGTCGCGCACGCGGCGGGCGATCAGCTGGGTGACTTGGGAACCGAAATCGAGGATGAGAATTTTAGAGTGCATGGAGGGCCAGGAGAAATTGCAAAATTGGTGACGATGGGTGTCACTACGCGGCGCTCGCGGGCAACGGACGCCCGCGCTGCGAACAACGCGGCCAACCGGTCGCCGCGTTGTGGGTGCCTTTATTCGCCGGAACGGTAGTTCGGCGCTTCCTTGGTGATCTGCACGTCATGCACGTGCGATTCGCGCATGCCGGCCGAGGTAATCTCGACAAACTCCGCTTTTTCGCGCAGCTCGTCGATGGAGGCGCAACCGCAGTAACCCATCGACTGGCGCACGCCGCCGACCAGCTGGTAAATGATCGCCAGCACGCTGCCCTTGTAGGCGACGCGGCCTTCGATGCCTTCCGGGACGAACTTGTCGGCCTTGGCCGCCGCATCCTGGAAGTAACGGTCGGCCGAGCCGTCCGCCATCGCGCCCAGCGAACCCATGCCGCGGTAGGACTTGTAGCTGCGGCCCTGGTACAGGATCACTTCGCCCGGCGCTTCTTCGGTGCCGGCGAACATGGAGCCCATCATCACGCTCGATGCGCCTGCGGCCAGTGCCTTGGAAATGTCGCCCGAGAAGCGGATGCCGCCATCGGCGATGCATGGCACCCCGGTGCCGGCCAGCGCTTCGGCCACGTTGGAAATGGCGGTGATCTGCGGCACGCCGACGCCGGCGACGATGCGGGTGGTGCAGATCGAGCCCGGGCCGATGCCGACCTTGACCGCGTCCGCGCCGTGTTCAACCAGCGCCAGCGCGGCGGCGGCCGTGGCGATGTTGCCGCCGATGACGTCCACGTGCGGGAAGCGCACCTTGATCCACTTCACGCGGTCGAGGATGCCTTGCGAATGGCCGTGGGCGGTGTCGACCACCAGCACGTCCACGCCGGCGGCGACCAGCAGTTCGATGCGCTCTTCGTCGCGGGCGCTCACGCCCACGGCGGCGCCGACCAGCAGCTTGCCCTGCGCATCTTTCGAGGCGAACGGGTGCTCGTGCGACTTCTGGATATCCTTGACGGTGATCAGGCCGCGCAGTTCGAATTCGTCATTGACGACCAGCACGCGCTCGAGGCGGTGCTTGTTCATCAGGCGCTTCGCTTCGGCGGTGTCGGCGTCTTCCTTGACGTAGACCAGCTTGTCGCGCGGGGTCATCTTTTCGCGCGCTTCGGCGTCGAGCTCTTCTTCAAAGCGCAAGTCGCGGTTGGTGATGATGCCGACCACGGTCTTGCCTTCGACGACAGGAAAGCCGCTGATGCCGTACTGCTCGGTCAGGGCGATCACGTCGCGGATCTTCATGCTCGGCGGGATCGTGATCGGATCGCGCAGCACGCCGGCCTCGAAACGCTTTACGCGCGCTACTTCGCGGGCCTGGTCCTTGGGCGACAGATTCTTGTGAATGATGCCGATCCCGCCTTCCTGCGCCATGGCAATGGCAAGGCGCGCCTCGGTGACCGTATCCATCGCTGCGGAGAGCAAGGGAATGTTCAAGGCAATATTGCGGGTCAGGCGAGTTTTGAGGGAGGTGTCGGCTGGGAGGACATTCGAGTAAGCCGGGACGAGCAGCACATCATCGAACGTGAGTGCTTTTTGAAGTAGACGCATAGCATTTTCCTATTGGCGCAAAAGTGAATTATACAGAAGTTCCCGTGCGCCGTCTCGTGAAGCCCTCAAAATGCCCGGAATCGCGCCAAGTTCATTGACAAGCCGGACAAATCACGGTGAAATCGGGGATTGATTACTAACGGAAAGATTCACATGGCCAACCTTAACGTAAAACGAACATTGCAGCTGCTGGCCGGAGGGGCGCTGATGCTGTTCGCCTCTGTGTCCTACGCGCAATACGTGTGGGTCGATGCCAATGGCACCAAGCAATACTCGGACCGCCCGCCGCCACCAGGCATCCCGGCCAAGAACATCATCAAGCAGCCGGGCGGCAGCGCCAAAGCTGGCGAGGCCCCTGCGGTCAGCGCACCGGGCGCGGTGCCCGCCACCGCCGACGACAAGGTGCCGCCAAGCCTGGCCGACCGCGAAGCGGACTACCGCAAGCGCGCCAAGGCCAAGGAAGAGGCGGACAAGAAGGCCAGCACCGCAGCGGCCGGCAAGGCCAGGAACAAGGCTGCCTGCGAAGGCGCGCGTACCTACAAGCGCACGCTCGAGCAGGGCACGCGCGTGACCACCACCGACAAAAAAGGGGAAGAATCGTTCATGGACGACGCCAAACGCGCGTCCGAACTGGCGCGCGCCAACAAAGCCATCGCCGAAGCCTGCAAATAAGCGGCCGGGGCGCGGCCGCTCTGCCCAATCAGAGCGGCTGCGCCTTCTTTTCCGCCCGCTTGCGGCGCGCTTCTTTCGGGTCGGCCACCAGCGGCCGGTAGATGTCGATGCGGTCGCGCGGGCGCAGCACCGTGTCCAGCGGTTTTTTCTTGCCGTACAGGCCCACCGGCTGGAGCGCCAGGTCGATCCCGGGTATCTCCTCGAGCACGCCGCTGCGGAGGATCGCCTGTTCGATCGTGCAGCCTTGCTCCACCGTCAGCTCCTGCAGGTACTCGCGCAGCGGCGTGGCGTAGCAGACCTGGACCGTGAACTTCCCGCCCACCGGATCGGCCTTGACATCGGCCAGGGAACCCACCACGGAATCAACCATATACCGTCTCGGCGCGCTTGCAGAACGAGTCGACCATGCTGTTGGCGATGACGCCGAACACCGGCCCGATCAATTGTTCGAGTATCATGCTTGAAAATTCGTAGTGCAGGTCGAATTCGACCTTGCAGGCATCGGCACGCAGCGCCTTGAACGTCCAGGTGCCGTCCATGCACTTGAACGGGCCGTCCACCAGTTTCATTTTCATCTGGGTCGGCCGCGTGTTGATATTGCGGGTCGTGAAGCTTTGCTTCACGCCGTGGAAGTGAATCGCCAGGCTGGCCGTCAATGAGTCGTCGGTCCGCTCGATGAGCTTCACGCCGCCGCACCAGGGCAGGAATTTGGGATAATCTTCCACTTTGGCCACCAGGTCGAACATCTGTTCGGCGCTGTAAGCCAAAAATACTGTTTTGTGTACTACTGCCATTAATCAACCGTTTGCTATGATGTTGGGTATGTTGCATCAGTAGTTTAACCGAACCGCGCACTTTAGCCATTTCATGAGTATTGTTGACAATAAAAAAGCATTCCACGACTACTTCATCGAGGACCGTTACGAAGCCGGTATCGTGCTCGAAGGATGGGAAGTCAAGGCGATTCGCGATTCGCGCGTCCAGATCAAGGAGGCGTACGTGGTCGTACGCGGGGACGAGCTGTTCCTGTTCGGCGCGCATATCAGCGCGCTCTCGACCGCGTCGTCATTTACCCACCCCGAAGCGGTGCGCACGCGCAAGCTGCTGCTGCACCGCGCCGAAGTCGACAAGCTGATCGGCAAGGTCGAGCGCTCCGGCTATACCCTGGTGCCGATCAACCTGCACTTCAAGGGTGGCCGCGTGAAGTGCGAGATTGGCCTTGCCAAGGGCAAGAAGCAGCACGACAAGCGCGCCACCGAGAAAGAACGCGACGGCAAGCGCGAGGTTGCCGCCGCCATGAAGACGCACAGCCGCTGACAGGCTGTCACAGCGCCGTTCCCGCCCCGGGCGGGAACGGCGGCGCTTACGCCACCTGCTGCACCGCAGGCCGCGCCACCAGCAAACTCAAGCGCCAACACAAAAAGCTCAGCACCAGCGAGCCGCCCACCCCGTACGCCAGTTTCAGGGCGCTGTCGAACAGCAGCGGCGCCAGCATGCCCGACACCAGCGCGAACGCCATCATCTGGATGAACGACATCATCGACGAGGCCAGGCCCCGGTTGTGCGGAAACAGCGACAAGGCGCCCACCTGGATCGCCGGCATGGCCACCGCCAGGCCGAAGGTGTACACCGCCAGCGGCAGCACCGCCCACGGGATGGCGGCCACGAACAGCAGGTTGTAGCCGATGCTGATCACGCTGCCAAGCGCCATGATGCCGAACCCGAGCCACATCATCGTCGCCGGGGCGATCCGCGCGGCCGCCTTGCCGCCCCACGCCGAACCGACCACCATGCCGCCGATCATCGGAATGAACAGCCACGCAAATGCCGTCTCAGGCAGGTGCAGGATATCCATGACGAAATTGGCCGCCGACCCGATGTACAGCGACAGACCGCTGAACGCCAGCCCGACCGCCAGCGACAGCAGCAAAAATTGCGGATGGCGCAGCACCTTCAGATAGTTTTTTGCGATCGCAATGCCATGAAAAGCATGGCGCTGCGCCTTGGGCAAGCTTTCCGGCAAACCGCGATACACGAGCAGCATCATCAAGGCGCCGAACATGGCCAGGAATACAAAGGTCGAGCGCCAGCCGAAATGCACGTGCAGGTAGCCGCCCAGCACCGGGGCGATGGCCGGCGCCAGCCCGAACACCATCATGATGTGCGACATGATGCGCTGCGCATGCGCCTGGTCGTGCGAAAAACGGTCTTGCACGATGGCTTGCCCGATCACCGAGCCGGCGCCCGCCGCCAGCCCCTGCAAGGCGCGGCAAGCCAGCAGCACGCCGAAGCTGGGCGCGAACACCGCGCCGAGCGAGGCCAGCGTGTACACCGCCAGCGCGATCAGGATCACCGGGCGGCGCCCGAAGGAGTCCGACAAGGTGCCGTAGAACAACATCATGAAAGCAAAGGTGAACAGGAACACGCTCAGCGTTTGCTGCACCGCCAGCGGGCCGACGGCAAATTCGCGCCCGATCGCCGGGATGGACGGCAGGTAGGTATCGATGGCGAGGGCGCCTACCATCCCCAGGCAAGCCAGGATCACTGTTAACATACGCTGCATGCGGTAAAGCCTTATGTAAAGACGGCAGCGCACCATGCGGCCAACCGAGCCCGCAATTTTACCGGCATTTGTGAAAAGTTACCGGAGAGCCAGTAACAACACAGCCTTACGGCATCTTCATGCCGAAGCGCTCCGTGCGCGGCATCCAGTTGCCGTCGATGGCGGCCGAGGCCAGGATGCGCTCGGCGCGCCCGATCAGCAGATGGCGCGCCACCATGCCCACCATGCGCGAATCGGCGCTGCGGTCGCGATTGTCGCCGAGCATCATGAACTGGTCCTGGGGTACGGTCACCGGCCCGAAGCTGCGCGGCGCCATCAGTTCCGGAATGACCTGGATGCGGCGCCGGTGACCGGCGAAGGTTTCGTCGACGTTCTGGGCGGCGACCCGGGTGCCGTCCCCGAGCGGCTCGAGCGCCGTGCCGGCGGCGGCGTAACTGGCCGGCTGGCCATTGATGATGAGCTGCTCGTCGCGCATTTCGACAATGTCGCCCGGCAGCGCGACCAGGCGCTTGATCAGGCGCGTGCCGTCCGCCGGCGAGGAAAACGTCACCACATCGCCGCGCTGCGGCTCGCCGACGCGCGCCAGCACCACGTCGGTCAGGGGAATCTTGACGTTGTAGGCGAGTCGGTTGACGAAGACCACGTCGCCTTCGAGCAGGTTGGGCCGCATCGAGCCCGATGGAATCGGATTCCAGTCCGCGACAGCGGTCCGGAACAGTCCGAATAACAATAGAAATACCAGCCAAGCCTTGTTCTCGCGCACCAGTTTTTTCATTTCAGTCTCCTGTGTAAGTGGTGAGCAAGTTATACGCGGCGCGTCTTTAGCGATGCTTAACTGAGTGTAATCACACGAGTTGATGGTTGTGTTTTCACGTAAAACGATCCTCCCAGTCTTACTGTGTCATATCTGGATTGTGTGCGTACACTGTTGAACTGCCAATGCTCACGTAGCGCCGGCTGCTTACCAATGCTTACAGATGAAACTGGAACAATACACCTAAGAAAGATTGCGACGATTAATGTACGTCCATGCGTTCCGTACGCTGTAATGACTGCCAGACGCGTTCGTCCTCCGCAGTGCATTCCTTCTACCAGGAGATTCACATGAAATCAGGCATTTTCGTATTTTCGGCTCTCGTCTTATCCGCTCCGGCATTCGCTGCGGATGACATTTCTCTTGGGACGCCAGGTTACGGCGGCACCGGTTGCCCTGCGGGATCCGTGTCAGCCACCCTCAGTCCGGATGCCAAGTCCTTAAGCTTGCTGTTCGATCAATATCAGATATCCGTTGGCGGGACGACCGGCAAAAGCTTTGACCGGAAAAGCTGCAATATTGCGATCCCCGTGCACGTGCCACAGGGAATGAGCGTTGCCGTCATGAAAATTGATTACCGCGGCTTTAATCGCTTGCCAGACGCGGCATCATCACAGTTTAATGTGGAGTATTTCTTCGCGGGAACGAAGGGCCCTGCATTTCAGCGCAGCTTCCGAGGGGCGATCGATGAGGACTATCTGATCAACAACGAACTTGTTGCTGAGTCGATGGTGTGGTCTGGATGTGGTGCCGACGTGAACTTGCGGACCAATTCGAGCATGAAAGTGAAAACCGTTGCCAATAAAGAGGCGGTATCGTCAATCGACTCACAAGATGTCAACGCAGGTATCATTTACCAACTGCAATGGCGCAAGTGCGGAAGCTGATAAAATTTGTGCGATCCGGCAAGACCCTGCCGGATCTGACTGCAACAAGGGGAGTGGTGACCATGCGTTTGCACATGAAAATTCTGCTGGCCTGTGGTGCCGCCCTTACGCTGCCGGCGTATGGGGCGCAAGATGGCTGTCCCGCCGGAAGTTACTCGGTAGTTGTCTCCCCCGATCGGACAACACTCAGCATATTGTTCGACAAGTTTCACATCGACACCAGCACCGCCACCTCGGCCGTGACGGCAGGGGCGGCAAGCAAAGTATGCCATATTTTGCATTCGTTAAACTTGCCTGCGAATATGTCATTGGGCGTGTACAAAGTCGACTACCGGGGATTTGCAAAACTCGCTTCCTCCCAGGAAGCCTCGCTTGAGGTCCAGTATGCACTGGCCCCGCAGGGGAACGAGCACGGCCGCGTCTTCAGGCGGAAGGTCAAAGGCGTCCATGAAGGTGACTATATTTTCACCGAAAACATCGGCGCGGGGCAAATGAAACGGATCGGATGCGGTATCGACGCCAAACTCAACGTCAGGATAAAACTTGGGCTCAGCGGCGGCGCTGACGCCATGGTGTCGCTCGATAGCAGCGACGGTACGACCGCAGCAATGGTTTATCATCTAGATGTTAAAAAATGCAATTGATATCGAGAATGTGAATTCGCCGAGTCGGACAGTCCCGCACCGCCGTGACGCCGGCTGACAAGAGCCATTCAAAGTGCCGTCAGGTGCGCGCTCGGCACGAAAAGACGCTGGCAGGTCGTCTCCGCTTACGAAGAGATTAGCAAGGCACAATGCTGGGACGGGTGAAGGGTTCGGAAACAGTCGCGGCGCCGACAAGGCTGCCATCGACGTCATCAACGCCGATCGCGGCCCCCCAGCGTAGTGCGCCAGGTCAATTACCTCGACAACATTTTGAAACAGGACAAGCGCGCCGCCGAAAGGATACGCCATCGACCGGGCCCTGCGCGCCATGCGGCACAGAGGCGCGCGCGCAGGCTGCGTCAACGCGGGCGGCGACCTGGCGGCGTTCGGCGACACGGTCCTGCCCGTCATGCGGCGCGAGCGCGATGGCAGTTGCAGCGCGCTGGGTGGACTGAGTAATGGCGCCATGGCAAGCTCACGCCGTGGCGCCCCCCCCCCCGCTCTGGCGGCCATGACGCGCTCATTCTGCCAGCACAGAGCAAGCTCACTTAGCACCGTCCTCAGCCTGACTATTTGAGCAAGATTGCTTGCTTAGTACAACCATTGCTGCCAGAATCTGCGGCGCCACGCACGCCCAAGCCCCCGCGCTTTCACTTTCAGACATCCCATCACCCCGACCAGCATGCAGACACGTTCGCTTTACCTCACGCTCATCCTCGCCAGCCTGTGCAGCGGCGCCCACGCCGGCCTGTACAAATGCAAAGGCGCAAACGGCCACCCGATCTACCAGAACGCGCCGTGCCCGCCATCGGCCAGTGCCTACGCGAAAAAGATGCCGACCCTGGCCGAGCGCAATGCCTTGGTCAGGCAGCAAAAGCTGGCGGAAAAGAAAGAGCGCTACGCCGACGACCGTCCCGGCGCCAACTGGGACCCGAGCCGCAAGCCGACTGCGTCGATGCCGCCGCCGGTGCATGTTCCGGCGCCGGTCCAGCCAGGCGTACCGGCGCAAGCAAAGCCGGCAGCCACCCAGAAAGCTGCGCCGGGAGGCGCTTCGAAAAGCGAGTATGAGCAAAAACTGGCTGCCGAGAAGCTGGAAGCCGAGAATGCCAAAATCCGCGCCAAGAACAAGTCCATTGAGTGCAACAACGAGCGCCAGCAATTGGCCGTCGTGAGGGATGGGCGCGGCGTCCATACCGTCGACAACAAGGGGAATCGCAACTTCATTTCGGACCCCCAGCGCGATGCCGCGATCACCGAAGCCGAACGGCGCGTCGCGCGCGCCTGCCGATAAGGGGCGCCGGCATCGGCTCGCAAGCCCACTACGACGCCTTGACCGCCGCCAGCGCCATCTCTTCGACCAGGCCCGGCGCAACCAGCTTGAGGAAGCGCCCGGCCTTGCCCTTGGCGGTCATGACCACCTCGCGCCTGCGCCCCTCCATGCCCTCGATGATCAGGCGTGCGCATTCTTCCACCGGCATCGCGCCCTCTTCCTTGAGCAAGCTTTTGCCCAGCTGCTGCCCTGCCGCGTTGTAACCGTGATGGCGGATCCGGGTGGCCACCACGCCCGGATAGGCGGTCGTCACGCTCACGCCCGCGCCTTTCAATTCGGCGCGCAAGGCTTCGAAAAATCCGGCCATGGCGAACTTGGTCGCCGCGTAGGCGGTGCGTCCCGGCACGCCGACCAGTCCCGCCAGCGACGACACCGCCACGATGCGCCCGCGCGACGCCTTCAGGTGCGCCAGGGCCGCATGCGTACACCACACGCTGCCCCACAGGTTCACCCGCATCAGGTCTTCGTACCAGCCCAGGTCGCGCACGTCCTCGAACAAGGCGTGGGCCGAGCGCCCTGCGTTGTTGATCAAGGCGTCGATGCGGCCGAAACGCGCCACCGCCGCGTCGATCAGCGCGATGCACTCTGCCTGCACCGATACATCGGTCGGCACGGCCAGCGTCTGCGCGCCGAGCGCCTGGCACTGCCCCGCCACCGCATCGAGCATGGCGCCATTGCGGGCGGCCAGCACCAGCGCCACCGCCTCGCCGCCGCGGGCGGCCAGCTGACGCGCCATGTCGGCGCCGATGCCGTCCGAACTGCCGGTAATGACGATCACGCGCATGGCCGCTCCTATTTCTGGGTTTTCACGATCTGCATGGCGCTGGCGATCAAGCCGCTCATCTCGCCCAGGTTGGCCGGCACGATGATCGAATTGTTGGTCTTGGCCAGTTCCGAGAACGCATGCACGTACTGCTCGGCCACCTTCAGGTTGACCGCATCCTGCCCGCCCGGCTCGCGGATGGCGGCCGCGATCTGGCGCAGCGCTTCGGCGTTCGCTTCGGCCAGCGCCACGATGGCCTTGGCCTGCCCTTCGGCGCGGTTGATCGAGGCCTGCTTCTCGCCTTCCGAGCGGGCGATGGCCGCTTCGCGCTCGCCGGTGGCGATGTTGATCTGCTCCTGCTTGCGCCCTTCCGAGGCCGCGATCAGCGCGCGTTTCTCGCGTTCGGCGGTAATCTGCGCCTGCATTGCGTGCAGGATTTCCTGCGGCGGCGTGAGGTCCTTGATTTCATAGCGCAGCACCTTGACGCCCCAGTTGGCGGCCGATTCGTCGATCGCGTTGACAATGGTGACGTTGATGTGATCGCGCTCTTCGAAGGTTTTATCGAGCTCCATCTTGCCGATCACCGAGCGCAGGGTGGTCTGGGCCAGCTGGGTGATGGCCGCCAGGTAGTTCGACGAGCCATACGAGGCGCGCATCGGATCGGTGATCTGGAAGTACAAAATGCCGTCCACCTGCAGTTGGGTGTTATCGCGCGTGATACACACCTGCGGCGGGACGTCGAGCGGAATCTCCTTGAGAATGTGCTTGTAGGCGATGCGGTCGATGAACGGCACCACGATGGAGAGGCCCGGCACCAGGGTCTTGTGGTACTTGCCGAGGCGTTCGACCACCCAGGCGTGCTGCTGCGGCACCACATTGACCGCCATGACGACGAACACCACCGCCGCGCCGAGAACGATGAGTGTCATTATTCCGGAACCTTCCATAGCCTGTTTCTCCTCTTTGTTGTTAGCTGTTAGTTAGCTGTCAGTTAGCTGTTGGCGACGATCAGGCGACTGCCCTGCACTTCCACGATCCTGAAACTGCCCGCTTCAGCCAGTGCGCCGGGGCCGAGTTGCACATCCCAGGGCGCGCCGCGGTACATGACGCGCGCCTTGCCGTCGGTCCAGGTGGCGACGACGACGCTCTGGCCGATGTCCATGTTCACGTTCGGGTCGCGCGCGGCATCCTGGCGAGCGGGCGCGCCGAAGCGGCTGCGGTGCAGCAGCCCGGTGGCGATCACGCCGACCACGGCGGCGGTCAGGATCTGGGCCGGCGTGCTGTAGCCGATCGACGCCGTGATCGCGCCGCACGCTACGCCGATGGCGATCATCAGCAGGTAGAAGGTGCCCGTGAAGAGTTCCAGAATTACCAGTGCGCCAGACAGCGCCAGCCACCACGTCCAGTCAGCCATGACACTCCTCCAAAAGGGACCGCAAGTTGTAAAAAACAAAAACCCCCGTGGCCCGGGATGGACGACGAGGGTGCGAATCTGTTGAAAAGTCGGTTTTTATAATGGGTTTGTTGGATGGACTTTAATGCGCTTAGTCTAGCCGGTTCTGGGAAAGTGTCAACTACAGATTACCGCGCCTGGTCGCCTCAGCCCACCTTGAGCGACACTTCCACATCGCCCGCAAACGGCACCGACAAAAAGCCGCTGGCGGGCGCGCGCACGTAGGCCAGGTATTCCGGGCTGTCGTCGGCGTTGTCGGCGATGATCAGGGCGCCCGGCCGCAGGCGTCCTTCCAGCAGCGCCAGCACATCGCGGTACAGCGCCTTGGCGCCATCGAGCAGCAACAGGTCGACCGGGTCGGGCAGGCCGGCCGCCAGGGTGCGGAGCGCATCGCCTTCCCGGATCTCCACCAGGTCGATCAGGCCGCCTTCCGTAAGGTGCTCGCGCGCCTTCGCCACCTTGGACGGCTCGAATTCGCTGGTGATCAGGCGCCCGCCGCCGTTGTCGCGCAGGGCGGCGGCCAGGTGCAGGGTCGAGATGCCGAAGGAGGTGCCGAATTCGACGATGGAGCTGGCCCGCGTGCTGCGCGCCAGCATGTAGAGCAAGGTTCCGGTGTCGCGCGAGACCGGCAGCCAGAGCTCCTTCAGGCGGCTGTAAAACTCCACGTAGCCGGTTTTGCTGAGCATGAGACGCGCGCGCTCTTCCTGCGACATGGCGGCCAGCGCGGGGCTGGTGGCCGATGCCGCCTGGGCGAACAGGCGCTCCAGCAAGGCCGGCAGCGGAGCGGTAGTCAATGTATTGGTCATGGTGTGTCCGATCCGAATGTGGACGCGCTCGGCGCCCGGTTAAAAAATGCGACTGCTTCGTCGTGTTGTTATAATATGAGGAATCAGTCACATTTTCTAATCGCATTTTTTTGCGCTGCCAGGGTACCCATGAGCAAACGTCCGACCCCGCAAATCTCCTCGCGCAAGGCACCCAAGCAGGCCCGGTCGACCGAACTCGTGTCGGCCATTCTGGAAGCGGCTATTCAGGTTTTGGAGCAGGAAGGCGCGCCGCGGTTTACGACGGCGCGGGTGGCCGAGCGGGCGGGCGTGAGTATCGGCTCGGTGTACCAGTATTTCCCGAACAAGGCGGCCATCCTGTTCCGGCTGCAAAGCGACGAATGGCGGCAGACCACGGACATGCTGCGCACGATCCTGGAGGAGCGGGACAAGCCGGCGCTCGAACGCTTGCGCGCGCTGGTACACGCCTTCATCCGTTCCGAGTGCGAGGAAGCCGGCATGCGCGTGGCGCTGGGCGACGCGGCGCCACTCTACCGCGATGCGCCGGAAGCGCAGGCGGCGAAGACTGCGGGGGGCGACATCTTCCAGGACTTCATGCAGGAACTGCTGCCGCATGCCGCTCGCGCCAGCCGCGCGCTGGCCTGCGACCTGGTCACCGCGACAATGAGCACCGTGGGGAAGGATTTTTCGGAAAGCCCGCGCAGCTTGCCGGAAATCGCAGCCTATGCCGATGCCATGGCCGACATGTTCTGCGCGTACCTGGAGCGGCTGGAGGGGGCTTGAAACTAAAAACCCGTCGTTTCCGCAATTGAGGGAAACGACGGGTTCGATGGTCGCACCGGCGCAGTCACGCCGGGTAGCGATGTATTACAACGAGGCCAGCTTCTGCCAGGTATCGATCACCGAATCGGGATTCAAGGACATCGACTCGATGCCTTCGCCCATCAGCCATGCCGCAAAGTCCGGATGGTCCGACGGCCCCTGGCCGCAGATGCCGATGTACTTGCCCTGCTCGCGGCAAGCCTTGATGGCCATCGACAGCAGCGCCTTGACCGCCGGATCGCGCTCGTCGAAGTCGGCCGCCAGCAGCGCCATGCCCGAATCGCGGTCCAGGCCGAGCGTGAGCTGGGTCAGGTCGTTGGAACCGATCGAGAAACCGTCGAAGTGCTGCAGGAACTCGTTGGCCAGAATCGCATTCGACGGCACTTCGCACATCATGATCAGGCGCAGGCCGTTTTCGCCGCGCTTCAAGCCATTCTTGGCCAGCAGGTTGACCACTTTTTCGGCCTGGCCGAGGGTACGCACGAACGGCACCATGATCTCGACGTTGGTCAGGCCCATGTCGTTGCGCACGCGTTTCATGGCGGCGCATTCCATCTCGAACGACTCGGCAAAGTCCGGCGACAGGTAACGCGCGGCGCCGCGGAAACCGAGCATCGGGTTTTCTTCATCCGGCTCGTAGCGCGAACCGCCGATCAGCTTCTTGTACTCGTTCGACTTGAAGTCGGACAGGCGCACGATGACCGGCTTCGGCCAGAACGCGGCGGCAATCGTCGCAATCCCTTCGGCCAGCTTGTCGACGTAGAACGCCTTTGGCGAAGCATGGCCGCGCGCGACCGATTCCACCGCTTTTTTCAGGTCGGCATCGATGTTCGGATACTCGAGAATCGCTTTCGGGTGTACACCAATATTGTTATTGATGATGAACTCCAGGCGCGCCAGGCCCACGCCGCCGTTCGGAATCGACTGGAAGTCGAAGGCCAGCTGCGGGTTCCCGACGTTCATCATGATCTTGGTGGCGATCGGCGGCAGTTCGCCGCGCGCCACTTCCGACACTTCCGTTTCCAGCAAGCCGTCGTAGATCATGCCCTCGTCGCCTTCGGCGCAGGAGACGGTGACCAGCATGCCGTCTTTCAGCGTTTCGGTGGCGTCGCCGCAACCGACAACGGCCGGCACGCCCAGTTCGCGCGCGATGATCGCCGCGTGGCAGGTACGCCCGCCACGGTTGGTGACAATGGCCGATGCGCGCTTCATCACCGGTTCCCAGTTCGGGTCGGTCATGTCGGCCACCAGCACGTCGCCCGGCTGCACCCTTTCCATTTCGGACGGATCGTGAATCACGCGCACGCGGCCCGCGCCGATCTTCTGGCCGATGGCGCGGCCCTGCGCCAGCACCGTGCCGCTGCCTTTGAGCTTGAAGCGCTGCTGGGCGTCGGTGGCTTTTTGCTGCGACTTGACGGTCTCGGGACGCGCTTGCAGGATGTACAGCTTGCCGTCGCGGCCATCCTTGCCCCACTCGATGTCCATCGGACGGCCGTAGTGGTTTTCGATGATGACGGCGTACTTGGCCAGTTCCACCACTTCTGCGTCGTTAAGCGAATAACGGTTGCGCATTTCGATCGGCACGTCGACGGTCTTGACCGAACGGCCGGCCTTGGCCTCGCTGGTAAATTCCATCTTCACCAGCTTGGAGCCGATATTGCGGCGGATCACAGGCGACTTGCCCCGTTCCAGCATCGGTTTGTGTACATAGAATTCGTCGGGATTGACCGCGCCCTGCACCACCGTCTCGCCCAGGCCATAGCTGGAGGTGACGAACACCACGTCCTTAAAACCCGATTCGGTATCGATCGTAAACATCACGCCGGCGGCACCCAGGTCCGAGCGCACCATGCGCTGCACGCCGGCCGACAGGGCCACTTCGGCGTGGGTAAAGCCCTTGTGTACGCGGTAGGAAATCGCGCGGTCGTTGTACAGCGACGCGAACACGTGCTTCATGGCTTCGAGCACATTGTCGATGCCGACCACGTTCAAAAAACTCTCCTGCTGGCCGGCGAACGAGGCATCAGGCAAGTCTTCGGCGGTGGCCGAGGAACGCACGGCGAACGACATTTCGACTTCGGAATCGGCCACCAGGCGCGCGTAGAAGGTGCGGATTTCGTCTTCCAGGCGGGCCTGGAACGGCGTTTCGACGATCCATTTGCGGATCTCGGCGCCGGCAACGGCGAGCGAGCGCACGTCGTCGATGTTCAAGCCTTCGAGACGGGTCGCGATACGGTCGCCGAGCGACGGGCCGCCGTCGATGCCATGCGCGAGGAAGTCGCGGAAGGCGTCGGCCGTGGTGGCAAAGCCGCCCGGCACGCGCACGCCGGCGCCAGCCAGTTGGCTGATCATTTCGCCGAGCGAAGCGTTCTTGCCGCCGACGGATTCGACATCCGTCATGCGCAATGTTTCGAACGATGCCACGTAGACGCCAGTGCGATCCGGTTCCTTCAATGCTGCGGTAGACAAGTTGGTCATGACAAACACCCTTACTGATAGTAGAAATCTGGTCGCAGGGCGGAACTGACTATGTTTTCTTGTTATTCTTGGGGCCGTGCCGCACAATTGATGCGTTGCAGAGCATTTTACAGCTTGCGCCGCGAATTTACAGCGCACAACTTGAAACATTGGCAGCACAGGAAGCCGACACGACAAATATGACCACAGAACCACGCCCACCCCTGCCCACCTCCGCCCGGACCGTGTTTTTCGTTTCCGACGGTACAGGTATTACCGCAGAGACATTCGGCCACGCCGTCCTCACCCAGTTCGAAATGCGTTTCCGCCAGGTACGCCTGCCGTTTATCGATACGCTCGACAAGGCGTACGACGCGGCGCGCAAGATCAACGAGGCCTTGACCACCGACGGCCAGCGCCCGATCGTGTTTTCGACCCTGGTCAAGCCCGACCTGTCGAACGTGATCCGGCAGTCGCGCGGCATGCACATGGACTTGATCCAGACTTTTGTTGCCCCACTGGAACAGGAACTGGGCGTCAAGTCGACCCACACCATCGGGCGCTCGCACAATATTGTCGACAGCCAGGAGTACAAGAACCGCATCGAAGCGATCAATTTCTCGCTGGCGCACGACGACGGGCAGTCGCACAAGAACCTGTCGGCCGCCGACGTGATCTTGGTGGGCGTGTCGCGCTCGGGCAAGACCCCGACCAGCTTGTACCTGGCGATGCAGTACGGCATCAAAGCGGCCAACTATCCGCTCATTCCCGACGATTTCGAGCGCGGCCGTCTGCCCTCGTCGCTGCCACCGTTCCGCGACAAGATTTTTGGCCTGTCGATCACGCCGGAGCGCCTGTCCGAAATCCGCCATGAGCGGCGCGCCGGCAGCAAGTACGCATCGATCGAGAATTGCCGCTACGAAGTCAACGAGGCCGAGCTGATGATGAAGCGCGAAGGCATCCGCTGGCTGTCGTCGACCACCAAGTCCATCGAGGAAATCGCCACCACCATTTTGCAGGAAATCAAACCGGATCGGCGCGAGTATTAATTCATGAGTGAAGCTGAAAGCAAGAAGATCGATCCCCTGGCCGATGGCGCGGCCGATGGCGCAGCCGGACCCGTGGCCGGCGCGGCGCCCGATGCGGCGCAGGAAAAGATCTCGGAATTCCTTGATCGCAACCTGAGCGCGCACGACAAGCTCGAACGCGCGCGCATGGAACTGCTCGACCTGTCGGCCCGCAACCGGCTGCTGAACATTCCGCGTTCGGCCAAGTCGACCCGCATCATCGACGTGATCGACGAGCGTTCGAGCGATATTTTCCGCATGCTGGTCACGGAAAACCGCGCGCTCACCTTCCTGCCCGGGCACAGCGCGGCCTTCGTGGCCACCGCGGCGCAGCTGGCCGAAGACGCCGGCGTACACGACGAACTGGCCCAGCCCGACGAGGAAGTCGATGAAAACGGCGTCATGCTGCGCCATAACGACACCAAGCTGCAGACCAAGCTGACCTCCAAGGGCCTGCAAAAGCGCCTGCTCGACCTGTACAACGACGCCCGGACCTTGGAAGAAGAACAGGGCGTCAACATCCTGTACCTGACGCTCGGCACCCTGAAATGGATCGACCCGGCCAATGCCAGGAACATCCGCTACGCGCCGCTGATCCTGATACCGGTCAGTCTCCAGCGCGGCAACGCGGCCGAACAGTTCAAGCTGCGCTGGCGCCAGGAAGAACTGTCGGCCAACCTCTCGCTCGAAGCCTTTTTGCACCGCGTACACGGCATCACCCTGCCCGCCTTCGAGACCGGCGACGACTTCAACCCCACCGCCTACATCAACGAGGTGTCGCAAGCGATCGCCTCGAAAGAAAACTGGAAGGTGCTCGCCGACGACGTGGTGATGGGTTTCTTCTCGTTCGCCAAATTCCTGATGTACCGCGATCTCGATCCGTCGGTGTGGCCGGTGCAGCAAGGCCTGCTCGGCCAGCCGCTGATGCGCGGCCTGCTGTCGGACGGCTTTAGCAGCGACACCTTGACGATCCCGGACGGCACCCCGATCGACGCCGTCATCCCGCCTTCCGAACTGCTGCACATCGTCGACTGCGACAGCTCGCAGGCGCTGGCCGTACACGACGTGCGCAGCGGGCGCAACCTGGTGATCCAGGGCCCGCCCGGCACCGGCAAGTCGCAGACGATCGCCAACATCATCGCCTCGGCGGTCGCCGACGGCAAGAGCGTGCTGTTCGTGGCCGAAAAAATGGCCGCGCTGGACGTGGTCAAGCGCCGCCTCGATCATGCCGGCGTGGGCGACGCCTGCCTCGAACTGCACAGCAACAAGGCCAACAAGCGCGTGCTGCTGGAAGAACTGCGCCGCACCGCCGACCTGGGCGCGCCGCGCGGCGAACTGCCCGCCACCCTCAACGCGCGCCTGCAACTGGCGCGCGACACCCTCAACGGCCATGCGGACCGCATGCACGCCGAGCATCCGGTGGCGCGCCTGACGCCCTACCAGGTGATCGGCCACATCACCGAACTGCAGCGCCAGCGCGTGGCGCCTTTGAACAACCCGTTCGACCAGCCCGAAACCTGGACGCCGGACGAACGCGCGCAGCGCTACCAGTTGGTGAGCGAACTGGCGCAGCGCCTGGCCGAGATGGGCCTGCCCTCGCAGCACCCGTGGCGCGGGGTGCGCATGACGAATATCTCGCCGACCGAAATGGAGCGCCTCGCCCAACGCATCACGCGCGCCAGCGGCGGCTTGTCGGAACTGGCGGCCAGCCAGACTACCCTGGCCGCCGCGCTCGACATGGGCCCGCCCGACAGCTGCGCCGATTTTGCCGGCATCGCCGACATGGCGCAGCGCGTGGCCAACGCGCCGCGCCTGTCGCGCCAGGCCTTGTCGTCGCCCGTGTGGACCACGCAGCGCGAAGACATGACCAACCTGGTGGAACAGGGCGCGCAGTACGCGCAACTGGTCACCTTTTTGGAAGGAAAAGCCACGCCCGACGCCTGGCATCTCGACCTGAAACCGGTGCGTCAGGCGCTGCGCCCCCTGCCGGCCGGGATGAGCGACGCGGCTTTCGGGCGCCTGGCGCGCCTGGCGGTGCAGTTGCCGACGCTGCTGCAAGACACCGAACGCCTGCGCGAACACCTGGGCGCCGCGGCGCGCACAGACACCTTGTCCGAGATCGGCAAGGCCCTGGTGCTGGGCCAGCGCATCGCCTGCGCGCCGGACGTCAGCGCCGAGGTATTGTCGGCCAGCGTCTGGGACCACGGCATCGAGCAGGCCGCCGACCTGGCCGAGGCGGTGGCCACCTTGCACGAGGCCCGCACCTGGCTGGCCGACAAGGTGCTCGACGAAGCCTGGGACCTTGACCTGAGCGGCGTGCGCCAGCTACTTGCCATCCACGGCAGCAGCATGCTGCGCTTTTTGCGCGAGGACTGGCGGCGCGCCAATGGCCTGATCAAATCGGTGCTGCGCAATCCGGACATTGAGCTGGTCAGCCAGATCGACATCCTGGACCGTCTCTCGGCCGGCCAGAAAACCATGCGCTTCTTGCGCGAGAACGAGCAGCTCGGACGCACCGCCTTTGGCGGCGACTGGCGCGCCGAGCGCTCGTCGCCGGCGCCGCTGCGCGCCCTGGTGGCGTGGATGCGCACCCTGCGCGGCATGGGGCCGGAACCGCGCCTGATCGCCGCCAGCGTGAGCGACCGCCCTGCCCTCGGCGTGCGCGTGGACCACGTCCAGCGCTCGCTCGAGAACACCTTGACCCTGCTGCGCGACTGCTGGAACGACTGCGGCGCGGCGATCCGCCACATGTTCCCCGACATCCTGACGGTCGAACATGCCAACCTGGCCGAAGTAGGCACCTTTGTCGTCGCCCTCGACGCGGCCCTGGGCACGGTGCGCAGCGCGCTGGCGTTCCGGCCGGCCCATTTGTCCGACCTGCTGCCGGTGCTGGACGCCCTGATCACGGCGCAGCGCATCGCGGCCAGCATCGACGACGCGCGCGTGCTGGGCGAACAGGCGTTCGGCTCGCACTGGCAAGGCGCGGCCTCGGACTGGAGCTTTTTGATCGGCGCGGCGCAATGGATCAACGCCAATCCGGCGCTGCCGGCGATGGTGGCGCGCCACGACGACCGCAACCTGCCCTTGCAGCGCGCGCTGGCGCTGGAACAGGGCTACATCGCCTGGAACAACGAACTCGAAGGCTTGTTCGAAACGCTGTGCGCCGACGCCCAGTCGCTGTTCGGCACCGACAGCGCGGCACAGGTGCCGATTGCCGACCTGCTGGTGCGCTTCGCCGACTGGATCACCTACGCCGAGCAGTTGTCGCGCTGGGTCACCTGGCGCGAGCGCAGCGGCATGGCGCGCTTGATGGGCATGGCGCGCTTCGTCGACGAGATGGAAAGCGGCCGCCTCTCCACCGGCGCGGCGCCGGCCTCGTTCAACATGAGTTACTTCGAAGCGCTGTACGCATCCCAGGTGCGCGCCGAGCCGGCCCTGGCCAGTTTCGACGGCCAGGTGCATGACAGCGAAGTGCAGCAGTTCGTGCAACTGGACCACCAGCGCATCAGCGCCGCCGGGCTCCAGGTGGCGCGTGCGCACTTCCAGCGCATTCCGCAAGGCGGCAGCGCGATCGGCCCGCTGGGCGTGCTGCGCGGCGAACTGGCGCGCCGGCGCGGCCACATGCCGATTCGCCAGTTGATGCTCAAGGCGGCGCCGGCGATCCAGGCGATCAAGCCGGTATTGATGATGAGCCCCTTGTCGGTGGCGCAGTTCCTGCCACCGGGCTTGCTCACCTTCGACCTCTTGGTGATGGATGAAGCGAGCCAGATCCAGCCGGTCGACGCCCTCGGCGCGATTGCGCGCTGCCGCCAGGTGGTGGTGGTGGGCGACGAACGCCAGTTGCCGCCGACGCGCTTTTTTGCCAAGCTGACCGACGACAATGCCAGCGAGGAGGAAACCGACGGCGGCGAAGCGCAGGTGTCCGACATCGAAAGCATTCTGGGGCTGTTTACCGCGCGTGGCCTGCCGCAGCGCATGCTGCGCTGGCACTACCGCAGCCGCCACCAGTCGCTGATCGCGGTATCGAACAGCCAGTTCTACGAGAACAAACTGTTCATCGTACCGAGTCCGTACACGCAGGAAGCGGGCATGGGCCTGTCGTTCACACACGTGGCGGACGGCGTTTTCGACACCGGCAATACCGGCACCAACGAGCAGGAAGCGAAGGCGGTGGCCGAGGCCATCATGCGCCACGCGCTGCAGTCGGCGCAGCATTCGCTGGGGGTGGCCACCTTCTCGGTGGCGCAGCGCAAGGCCATCGAAGACCAGCTGGAAGTGCTGCGCCGCGCCGACCAGCGCGCCGAGAGCTTTTTCCAGTCGCATCCGAGCGAGCCGTTTTTTATCAAGAACCTCGAAAACGTGCAGGGCGACGAGCGCGATGTGATCCTCATTTCGGTCGGTTACGGGCGCAATGCCAACGGCACGGTACACATGCGCTTCGGACCATTGAGCGCGGACGGCGGCGAACGACGCCTGAATGTCCTGATCAGCCGCGCCAAGCGCCGCTGCGAGGTATTCGCGTCGATCACCGATGAAGACATCGACCTCGAACGCGGCAAGGGCAAGGGTGTGCAGGCCTTCAAACTGTTCCTGCGCTATGCGCGCACCGGACAGCTGGGCATGGCCGTACGCAGCGGGCGCGATTACGACAGCCTGTTCGAAGTCGAAGTGGCGAACGCACTCCAGGAGCGCGGCTTCGAGGTCCATCCGCAGGTGGGCATCGCCGGCTTCTTCATCGACCTGGCCATTCCCGACCCGGATCGTCCGGGGCGCTACCTGCTGGGGATCGAATGCGACGGCGCGGCGTATCACTCGTCGAGTTCCGCGCGCGACCGCGACCGCCTGCGCCAGGCGGTGCTGGAAGACCACGGCTGGATCATCCACCGCATCTGGAGCACCGACTGGTTCCAGCGCCCGCAGGAGCAGCTGCAGCGCACCATCGCCGCCATCAACGAAGCGCGCAAGACGCTCGACCTGCGCGCCGAAGAAAGCAAGAAGCTGCACAAGCCGCCACCGCCGCAAGGGGTGCAGATCGAACGCGAAATCCTCACCGAAGTGGCGATCACGCCGGCCGAGGAAGCGCCGCAGCGCAGGAACCGCTATGTGGAAGCGGTGCTGGTAAAACCCGCCGGCGACTACGAACTGCACGACGCGCCGCTGGACGTGCTGGTCGACCTGGTCGAGCAGATCGTCTACATCGAAGGTCCGGTGCATCTGGACGAAATCGTGGTCCGGCTGCGCAATACCTGGGGCTTGCAGCGGGTCGGCCCGCGCATGGCGGCGGCCACCGAGCGCGCAGTCGATGCGGCCGTGGCTCAGGGCCTGGTGGCGCGCCTGAACGGCTTTGTGTGGAAGCCGGGCAGCCCGGTGACGCCGCGCGACCGCACCTTTGTCGATTCGGAGGGGCTGCGCCGCGCGGACATGCTGCCGCCAAAAGAGATTGAGGTGGCCATCATCCAGGTGGTGGAACGCCACTTCGGCGCCAGCCAGGAAGAGATTGTGAAGGGGGTGCTGAAAATGTTCGGATTCAAACCGATCCAGGGACCGCTGCGCGACGCGGTGCAGATGCGGCTGAACCTGATGGTGCGCGAAATGGTGCTGGTGGCGAGCGGGCCGGTGCTGGTGCTGTCGGACCACGTGCGCTCGCTGTAGGGCGTGGACGCGCATGCGAATCGACAGCCGGAGGGCGACACGGCAGCTGTGGCGACTGCGCGCAGCGCTGTTCCGCGGGCGTTCAAGGTCATCTCGGCCGGCCAACACCGCATGTCGCGACGAATCCGTCGCTGACCTGAAAGAAGCTGCATGAACACGCACGCCGAAAGCACGTCCACTTCACTGGCGCACCAACCGAAGTACCTTCCCTGGTATTTCCACGTCGGTTTGATGCTGTTCCTGCTGGTCACGGCGTACTTTATGCTCGTAAAGCTGGGCGGGGGGATTTTTTTGGTGGTGGGGTCGGCTATTTCTCCCGGCATCATGCTTGCCGTGGCAGGAAAGGGCAACCGCTGGCTGTTCTCGGCAATTCTTTTCCTTGCCAGTGTGCTGGGCTTTGCGGCCGTCGTGGGAATGTCGAGCTTGGGTAACATGACAATGGGCCTGGTTCCATGTCTGCTGTGGTGCATCGCGGTGTCGCTCTGGCCTGCCCTGCTCCTGTGGGTCGCGCATTGGCTCAATCGGCGCCGACGAGGGCGGGCGGCAACAGAGACCAAGGTGACAGACACGGTAACCGACGCATGAGTCATGCATGCGTGGCAGAGTTCGCTCTATCAATAGTCAGTCCGAGAGGCTCCGACGCTGTGGCTGAAAGTGCTGGGAAATGGGCCAAAAATCCTGATCGTCGCGATCACCACAAGATCACAGCCCAAATTCCCTTTGTAAATGTGCGGTCAGATTCAGCATGTCGGTGTAAGCCACCGGTCCAAACTCCGGATCGGATTTTTCCAAATATTGTCCTGGCGTGAGATCTTGCGCCCGCGCGAGTTGTTTGACTTCGAGCATTTTTTTCGGACAAATCATCCAATTCGTCGTATCCGGGAAACTGACCCGTTGATGACCTTCCATTGCCCACTCTACATTTCCTTGATAACGCTTGACTGCATCTTGAATTTTGTTAATCACATCAGCTATTTCGTGTTCGAATCGAAAGCTTGCATAAGGCGGACGCCCTGAACGATCTTCACTGGATGGCGGACTTCCCTTAATAGAAAAGGTGGGATAACGTGTTTCAAATTTCGCCCACGCCAGCTCACCCAGCTGTTCAATGCAACCAATTAATTCGCGGCCGTTTACTGTGTCAGACATTCTTTGCACCTCGATTATTTTTGCTGGATTGTTATGCCGTCCGGGTTAATATTCTTCATGTGTTGCAGCCAGTCTCCCTTGGGGATCGGATTCTGCGACACACGTGGATCATAAACATATTTCCCATCCGAGAATACTTGATGGAAAGATTGCCCCGGTTCCATCGTCTTATTTTCGTAGACGTTCAAGTTATTTTTGGTTGCTGGTCGCACCTCTAATGTAACCAATCACCTCCCCGCAGACAATTTTTCTGCCTGGAAACTCAGTTCAATGTATGATGTGCAATCTTGTTAAAAAAGCCCACGCCTCTCACTGATTTCGACCTGCGCCAGATGGATGAAGAATG
>NZ_WHJF01000078.1:0-32713 GCF_011682185.1 Massilia genomosp. 1 | reverse complement strand
GGTCGCCTTCCTACTTTGCCGGTAGCTGCGGCGGTGCGCCTATCGCCGTTATCCGGCAGTACATCGAACAGCAGCAGACGCCGCACTAGACGCACCAAACCGGACGGCTGCGCCGTCCGCGCTCTTGACCCCGCCCCGCCCTGAAGGGCGAGGTTTGCCGCGCAACCGATCAAGTTGGCGGCACTGTCTCAATCGCAGCACCGGATGCCGTCCTGGTCGGAGCCGGATGCAGCGAGCGTGCTCCAGGTGATGACCGACGAGCAGCGCTTCTTCGACGCTGAACAATATACGCTCGCGGATTTCGATACCCTCCTCGAGACGTGCCAGATGGTCCGTCAAGCGGCCTTGTCCTACTACTTGTTCGACACCGGCGCCGATACGGACACATCGAACAAGAATGATGCAAGCAAGATCATGGCAGCCAAACAGGAAGTGCTTAGCCGCAAGCTGATCAAGTATCAGGACGAAACCTTTTCACTGCTGGCCTTTCAGCAGCGTTGCTTCGGAGTGCATCTGACCTTGCTGTCGGAGTTGACGAAGACACGCGGGTCTGTAAAACTGTCCCAGACGCAGCTCGAAGGCGTGGCGCAAGTTCGGCTCGGCGTGGTGCAGGCGTTTCTGGGGGCAGTCCAGATGGCGGTTTTCACCGAGGTCAGCGCTGCCAATCGGCACAAGCTGTTCGCTTCCATGGCGCGCATGGCACCCAACTATGCTCAAGCACTCGACTTGCAGGCACGGGGCGAACTTCGCAACTATTTCCGGCAATTGCACACCACGCTCCCCCAGGAATTTCACATCTATCTGGATGACTTTGAGAAGGCAATGGCGTCGTCAAGCTGCACCGGACTGTGTCTGATTTGACCAGTGCGGCGGCAGCAGCGCCAGATACGCATAGCTGGTCCTTACTTACTCTGCAAGTCGCTGCGCGCTGCCATCAGCGCGAAGCCGAGCAGGTTCGGCCCTTCCCACAAGTTGGGGTCGTTCGAGCGGGGATCGTCCGCCGCCAGGCCGGTGCCCCAGATGCGGTCGAGCGGACTGGCTTCCACCAGCACGTGCTTGCCGGTGCCGGTGAGGAAATCGCGCAGGGCCGGGTTTTGTCCGAATTTGGCCACATTGGCGCGGCAGACGATCTCGAAACGCTGCGCCAGCCAGTCGGCTTCGACAAAATTGGCGACGCCGCGGCCGAGCGCCTTGGCCGCGCCCGGGGTCGGCGCTGCCAGTACCTTGGCGCGCGTCGCTTCATCATTGAACAGGCGCGCCTTTTCGGCCATCATGAAATGCTCGGCGGTGGTATAGCGGTCGCCGTCGAGCTCGAACGGCGCCTGGTACCACTGGCTGAAGCAACTGCGCGTGATCACGGCATCCTTGGGCGGGGTATGGCCCCAAAAATGTAAAAACGAGAACGATTCGCCGGCATTGAAACGCCTGCGTAGTTCTTCCAGGGTGGTGGGCAAGGCCATGATGCGGACTTTCTGTTGGTGTCAGGATATGACAGCCAGTTTACCCGGTTTCGGACGGCAAGGCGTTCACCGCGCGCCGCAAGCTTTTAGGCAGGCAATAGACCAGCAAGACCGGCGGGACCGCGACCACGCAGATCATTTTCCCTCCCCCGACGTCGCGATGCCACAGCCAGCTGACAAAGCGCGCCAGCACCCAGGTACACAGCACGCGCGCCACGCCATGCGGTCCGGTCCAGTACAACACGACAGCGGCGATGCACAATACCGTGACCATGCCGAGCATGCCATCGGCCGGCCGCGGCGCCGGGGCGCGCGCTGGCGCAACAGCCGGCGAAGGATCGTTCGTGCTCACGGTCTCATTTGCCGATGCAAAAGCGGCTGAAAATCACGCCCAGCAAGTCATCCGAGGAAAATTGCCCGGTGATGCTGGACAGTTGCGTCTGCGCCAGCCGCAATTCCTCGGCGAACAGGTCGAGCGACTGGTCGTTTTGCGCGGCATGCTCGCCCGCCAGCGCCAGGTGCTTGTGGGCCGAGCGCAGGGCGATCAGGTGCCGTTCGCGCGCCAAAAACAGCGATTCGCCGGTTTGCTGCCAGCCGGCGATACGCAACAATTCGGCGCGCAGCAAGTCCATGCCCACGTGCTCGTGCGCCGACAGGTAGATATTGGTCGCTTCCTCGGTCGGGTCGACCGAGGGCTTGTGGCCCGACAGGTCGATCTTGTTCCACACGCGCAGCACCGGCACACCGGCCGGAAAGGCGGCCACGATGCCGTCGTCGGCCCGGGTCGGGCCCTGGTCGGCGTCGAGCAGGTGCAAGATGACGTCGGCCTTGGCCACTTCGCCCCAGGTGCGCTCGATGCCGATGCGCTCGACGACGTCGACGGCGGCGTCGATGGTGCGGATGCCGGCGGTGTCGATGATGTTGAGCGGAATGCCTTCGATCTGGATGGTTTCGCTGACCTTGTCGCGCGTGGTGCCGGCGATCGGGGTGACGATGGCCACGTCGGCCCCGGCCAGGGCGTTCAGGAGTGAAGACTTACCCACGTTGGGCTGGCCGACCAGCACCACGTTCAATCCCTCGCGCAACAGCGCACCCTGGGCCGCCTGCTGGAACACGCGCTCGAGCGAGGCCACGATCACGGCCAGCTGGCCGCGCGCGTCGGATTTTTCGAGGAAGTCGATTTCTTCTTCCGGGAAATCGAGGGTCGCTTCGACCAGCATGCGCAGGCCGATGGTCTGTTCCACCAAGGTATTGATGGTCTTGGAAAACGCGCCCGACAGCGATTGCGTGGCCGACTTGGCGGCCGCTTCGGTGGAAGCATCGATCAGGTCGGCGACGGCTTCGGCCTGGGCCAGGTCGAGCTTGTCGTTCAGATAGGCGCGGCGCGTGAATTCACCGGGCTCGGCCAGGCGCAGGCCGGCGTCGGCGCCCGCTTCGAGCACGCGCGCGAGCAGCATCTGCAACACGATCGGCCCGCCGTGGCCCTGTAACTCCAGCACGTCTTCGCCGGTGTACGAGTTCGGCCCCTTGAAATACAGGGCGATGCCCTGGTCGATGACCGCGCCATCGGCCTGCCTGAAGGGAATATAGGTCGCGCGGCGTGGCGTCAAGGCCACCTCCGGGAACAGCGCGGCCAGCAGGGGCGCGAGCGACTTGCCGGAGGCGCGCACGACGCCGATGCCGCCGCGGCCCGGGGCGGTGGCGATCGCGGCAATGGGGGAAGTATCGAGTTTCATAGATGTGATTGTAATTTAATTGCCGCAACAGGCTGGCGGATTGTCGTTGCCGCGCGCGCACATAAAAAAAGCCCGTGGGGAACACGGGCTTTCTGGACCTTACGGCGAACGCTTATTTCTTCGCTGCCGCATCTTCGAATTTCTTGGTGATGACCCATTGCTGGGCGATCGACAAGATGTTGTTCACTACCCAGTACAGCACCAGGCCGGACGGGAAGAAGATGAACATGACCGAGAACGCCAGCGGCATGAACAGCATCATCTTGGCCTGCATCGGATCGGCTGGCGCCGGGTTCAGCTTGGTCGTGATGAACATCGAGATCGCGTACAGCACTGGCAGGATGTAGAACGGGTCAGGCGCGGTCAGGTCGGTGATCCAGCCGATCCATGGGGCGCCGCGCATTTCGGCGGACGCCTGCAGCACCCAGTACAGGGCGATAAAGACCGGCATCTGGACCACGATCGGCAGGCAGCCGCCGACCGGGTTGATCTTTTCGGTCTTGTACAGTTCCATGGTGGCCTGGTTCATCTTGGCCGGGTCGTTCTTGTACTTCTCGCGGATCGCTTGCATCTTCGGCGTGACCACCTTGATGCGCGCCATGCTCTTGTAACCGGCAGCCGACAGCGGGAAGAACACCAGCTTGATCAGGATGGTAAAGGCGATGATGGTCCAGCCCCAGTTGCCCAGGACCTTGTGGATCTGGTCCATGACCCAGAAAATCGGCTTGGCGATAATCGTCAGGAAACCGTAATCCTTGACCAGTTCCAGGCCGGGGGCGATTTTTTCCAGCTTGTTCTCGTCCTGCGGACCCGAATACAGCCTGACCTGGTTCGATACGCTCGCGCCCGGTGCAATGGCGCCCAAAGGCATCAGGGTACCGATCGCGTACAGGTTGGTGGCCACTCTCTTGGTGTAGATTTCGCGCGGCATCTTCGCCGGCGGCAGGAAAGCCGAGACAAAATAGTGCTGCGAAATCGCGACCCAGCCGTCATCGGACTGCTTGGCATGGTCGGCCGTGCCTTTTTTCTCGATGGTTTCGAACTTCAGCTTCTGATAGTGGTCGGTCGGGGTGTACATGGTCGGACCGGTGTAGCTGGAGTTGAAGTAGGACTCGCCCTCTGGCTTGTTACCGTGGTGCAGCAGTTCGACGAACAGCGACGGCGCAACCGGCGTGGCGCCGATGTTGGCGATATCGTGGCGCATGTCGATCAGGTAGTCGCCGCGCTTGAAGACATACGTCTTGGTCAGCTTGATACCGCCCTGCTCGGCTTCGAGCACGAGTTGCACTTCGTTGGCGCTGTCGAGCGCGCGCGGGCCGGACTTGGCGACGAAGCCGCTGAACTGGGTCGGCACCGGTTCGCCCGGCGCGTTGCGCACCAGCCCGGTCTGGGCCACATACACGCCTCTCGGATTGACGTCGAACAAGACCTGGTTGCGGGTCTTGTCGTGGGCATCCTTAAACTTGAGCAATTCAAGCCGCTTGATCACGCCACCGAGGGTGTCGATGTCGACTTTCATGACATCGGTGGTAATGGTGATGGTGTCGTTCTTGAACGGGGCTGGCGCGGCGGCGCCGGCCTGGCCAGGCGCACCCGGCACGGCGGCGCTGCCGGCGGCGTTCGGCAAGCCGGTCGCCGGTGCGGTGTTGGCGACCGTGGCCGTCTTCACAGGCACTGCCCATGGGTAGATCGACTGTTTGCCGTTCGATACCATCCAGTCGTTCCAGAGAACCACCAGCGATACGGAAAACACGATCCACAGGATAGTACGTTTATTGATTTCCATTGAGGTATTGGTCAGGAGTGGTTGCAACCGCAAGCGGCTGTAGAAGAATTCTCGGGGTGCGCAGGCGGCACCGGATCGAATCCGCCATCATCCCACGGATGGCAGCGGCACAGGCGGCGCGCGCCCAGCAGGCTGCCGCGCGCGGCGCCGTGGGTACGGATCGCTTCGATCGCATAATTGGAGCAGGTCGGGTAAAAGCGGCAGCGCTGTCCCAGCATGGGAGATAACATCAGCTGGTAGCCACGCAATAACCAGACGAGCAGGGTATTCATGGTGACGCTTTCGGCGCGGGCGTCCCGCAGGGCGTCCCGCAGGGCGTCCCATCGGGCGTCCCGGACGGCGGCGCGGCGCGCGGCGCTTGCGACGAGAACAGGCGCGCAATTTCCGCGCGCAGGATCGCCTTGAGCGCGGCGGTGGTGGCCGGGCCTTGCTTGGTATTGACCGGGCGCGCGAGGCGCACGATGCAGTCGACGGCCGGCAGCGGCGCCATGCGGAACAGCTCGCGCGTCACGCGCTTGATCGTATTGCGGGTCACGGCACGGGGCGCAAAGCGCTTGGCCACGACCACGCCGAGCCGCGCATGCGGCAAGTCGTTCGAGCGGGTGTAGAGCACGAAATGGGCCGTTTTTTGGGCGGGGCGCAAACGAAAAACGGATGAAAATTCATCCGTTTTAACGATACGCCGAACGCGCGCGAAGTCGTGTGAACCTTCGCTAGTCATAGCCAACCGCGATCGGGCAGTAAGTGCCAGACTTATACAGCCAGGCGTTTGCGACCCTTGGCGCGGCGTGCATTGAGCACATCGCGACCGCCACGGGTTGCCATACGTGCGCGGAAGCCGTGCGTACGCTTGCGACGAACGACGGAAGGTTGGTAAGTACGTTTCATGGTGGTCTCGCTTAAAGCAAAATAAAATGCAAAATCGGGTCTGACGTCCCGTCAGTTTTCGGCGCCAATGACATTTCGCAGATGTTAAGCCAGCGTCACGCCACAGCAAAAATACTCATATTTACCCGCTAAGCCACAGCTACAAGTCGGAACAGACTGACTCATTTGCACGGAGTACGGGCGGGGAACCTTGGATTAGAACGCATTTTGCTGGGTTTTGTCAAGGATGGTGGCGCTTTGGCGGCCCGATGGTCGCGTTTTCGCAGGGCAAATGTGGGCTGGAAAATACACTGCGCTGCGGGTGGGCCGGACAGATGGCTTAGTTTTAAGGCAACTTGATTTCCAGTCATTTCCCCTCTGCCACGTTGTCCCTGCACCGAAAATAAGCGGCGTGCCTGTGGATAACTCGGGCCTTCGCGGGTAGAATAGCGTGTTACGTGTGGCGAACCGCTCGCAACGCATGCGCTAGCGAAGCATCATCGAACCGCCCCTCCACACCTTATTCAGACAGAAGATTCATGGAAAATTTTTGGCAGACCTGTTCCGCGCAGTTGGAACTGGAGCTGACGCCGCAACAATTCAGTGCGTGGATCAAACCGCTGGTTGCCCTCGACTACGAGGACGGCAAGTTGCGCATCGCAGCACCGAACCGCTTCAAGCTGGACTGGGTGAAGTCGCAGTTCGCCAACCGCATCACGGCCCTGGCCTCCCAGTATTGGGAAGCGCCGACCGAGGTGCAGTTCGTGCTCGACCCGCGTAACGCCCTGCCGAAAAAACCGGTGGCCCCGCACCCGGCCCCGAACGACGGCCCGCTGCCCGGCACCATCAACCATGGCCAGGGCAACGGCAACGCTGGCGCGGACAATCCGGCTGTGCCGGAAATGTTCAACATCGGCAATTCACCGCGCCGCGAGCAGAGCCGCGTCAACACCGACCTGACCTTCGACAGCTTCGTGACCGGCAAGGCCAACCAGCTGGCGCGCGCCGCCGCGATCCAGGTGGCCAACAATCCGGGCGTGAGCTACAACCCGCTGTTCTTCTACGGCGGCGTGGGCCTGGGTAAAACCCACCTGATCCACGCGATCGGCAACCAGGTGATGGCCGACCAGCCCGGCGCCAAGATTCGCTACATCCACGCGGAGCAGTATGTACGCGATGTCGTCACGGCCTACCAACGCAAGGGCTTCGACGACTTCAAGCATTACTACCACTCGCTGGACATGCTGCTGATCGATGATATCCAGTTTTTCGGCGGCAAGAGCCGCACGCAGGAAGAGTTTTTCTATGCCTTCGAAGCCCTGATCGCCGCGAAGAAACAGATCATCATCACCAGCGATACGTATCCAAAAGAAATCACCGGCATGGACGACCGCCTGATCTCGCGTTTCGATTCCGGCCTGACGGTGGCGATCGAGCCGCCCGAGCTGGAAATGCGGGTGGCGATCCTGCTGAAAAAAGCCCAGTCCGAAGGCGTGACGTTTTCGGACGACGTGGCCTTTTTCGTGGCCAAGCACCTGCGCTCGAACGTGCGCGAGCTCGAAGGCGCGCTGCGCAAAATCCTGGCGTACTCGCGCTTCCACGGCAAGGACATCACCATCGATGTGGTGAAAGAAGCGCTGAAGGACTTGCTGTCGGTCCAGAACCGCCAGATCTCGGTGGAAAACATCCAGAAGACGGTGGCCGACTTCTTCAGCATCAAGGTGGCCGACATGTATTCCAAGCGTCGCCCGGCCAACATTGCGCGGCCGCGCCAGATCGCCATGTACCTGGCCAAGGAATTAACCCAGAAGAGCTTGCCGGAGATCGGCGAACTTTTCGGCGGACGCGACCACACCACGGTGCTGCACGCGGTGCGCAAGATCGCCCTCGACCGCACCAAGAACGCCGAATGCAACCATGAGCTGCACGTCCTGGAACAGACTTTGAAGGGCTAAAGTTCAAATTAATGTGCGAACGGCAATTTCTGGCAAAATATAGCATTAGCAGCAAGGTTACCGTGGCCCTGTTGTTGCGTTGTCAGCCCCGGAGCAAGCCTGCTTGCCGGGGGCGGCCGGCGTGGCGGCACTGCTTACCGGGCCATACAGGGGGTGCCTGAAAACCGTCGTGCAGTTGGTTTTTAGCGGTCCCACAGTACATTTCTGACAACTTACCGAGGATTACTATGCAATTGGTCAAAACCACCCGAGATACCCTTCTCCGGCCACTGCAGATCGTGAGCGGTATTGTCGAGCGTCGGCACACTATGCCGATTCTGGCCAATATCCTCATCCGCAAGGACGGCGAAAACGTCTCGTTCCTGTCTACGGACACCGAAGTGCAGATCACCACGCACGCCAGCATCGGCTCGGGTGCCGATGTGGCCGGTACCACCGTGGCCGCGCGCAAACTGCTCGACATTTTGCGCGCCCTGCCCGAATCGGGCGACGTCACGATGACCCTGGCCAACAAGCGCCTGACGGTACAAACCGGCAAGTCGCGCTTCGCGCTGCAAACCCTGGCGGCGGAAGAGTTTCCGACCGTCGCGGTCGCGGATACCTACAACGCCACCGTCACCCTGCCGCAAAAGACGCTCAAGCACCTGTTCAACATGGTACACTTTTCGATGGCGCAACAGGATATCCGTTACTACCTGAACGGCCTGCTGCTGGTGCTGGACGGGCGCAACGTCATCGCCGTGGCCACCGACGGCCACCGCCTGGCGTTTTGCCAGGTCGAGACCGAGCAGGAATTCACGCGCCAGGAAGTCATCATTCCGCGCAAGACGATCATTGAACTGCAGCGTTTGCTCGAAGAAAGCGACGAGATGGTCCAGCTGGACATTTCAACTTCGCAAGTCAAGCTGACCTTCGCCGACATCGAGCTGGTGTCGAAGCTGGTGGAAGGCAAGTTCCCGGATTACACGCGTGTGATTCCAAAGGGCTACAAGAACGACTTCACGATCAGCCGCGATGAGCTGCTGCGTTCGCTGCAACGCGCGGCGATCATGACCAGCGACAAGTTCAAAGGCGTCCGCTGCATCATCAGTCCGGGCAGCATGAAAATCAGCTCGACCAATGCGGACCAGGAAGAAGCGGTTGAAGAACTCGAAATCGACTACGGCGGCGACAGCGTCGACATCGGTTTCAACGTGACTTACCTGCTGGACGTGTTGAACAACCTGAAGTGCGACCAGATCAACATTGCGCTGGGCGACTCGAATTCGTCGGCACTGATTTCGATTCCGGATAACGCGGACTTCAAGTACGTCGTCATGCCGATGCGGATTTAAGCAGCACGAATTACGGCAAGCCAAGGCAGCACGCAATACCCGGAACCCATGCTCCGTCTTTCCCGCGCAGGCGGGAATCCATAGCACCTGTGATATGCGACGGTGCTATGGGTTCCCGCCTTCGCGGGAACGACGCAGAGTTGGATTCCACATTTAGCACCCGATACATCGTTTTTTGAGAAAGCAGTCCATGTCCGAGAACACACCAGCAATCCCCGCCAAGATCGAAGAATACGGAGCCTCCTCAATCCAGATCCTCGAAGGTCTGGAAGCGGTGCGCAAGCGCCCCGGCATGTACATTGGCGACACCTCGGACGGCACCGGCCTGCACCATCTGGTGTTCGAAGTGCTGGACAACTCAATCGACGAATCGCTGGCCGGCCACTGTACCGAAATCCACGTCACGATCCACTCGGACAATTCGATTTCGATCACCGATAACGGCCGCGGCGTACCGACCGGCCTCAAATTCGACGACAAGCACGAGCCAAAGCGCAGCGCGGCCGAAATCGTCATGACCGAACTGCACGCCGGCGGCAAGTTCGACCAGAACTCGTACAAGGTCTCGGGCGGCCTGCACGGCGTGGGCGTTTCCTGCGTCAACGGCCTGTCGAAACTGCTGAAACTGACCATTCGCCGCGACGGCAAAGTCCATTACATGGAATTCGTGCGCGGCGTGCCGCAAAACCGCGAGATCGAGATGATCGACGGCGTTGCGGTTTCCCCGATCAAGGTGATCGGCGAAACCGACAAGCGCGGCACCGACGTCCACTTCTGGGCCGACGAACAGATTTTCACGCACGTCGAATTTCACTACGAAATCCTGGCCAAGCGGATCCGCGAACTGTCGTTCCTCAATAACGGCGTCAATATCAAGCTGACCGACCAGCGCACCGGCAAGGAAGAAATCTTCGCCTTCGAAGGCGGCACGCGCGGCTTCGTCGAATACATCAACAAAGCCAAGACGGTGCTGCACCCGACCGTGTTCCAGGCCACCGGCGAGCGCCTGTCGGACCAGGGCACCAATATCAGCGTCGACGTCTCCATGCAATGGAACGACGCCTACAACGAACAAGTGCTGTGCTTTACCAATAACATCCCGCAGCGCGATGGCGGCACCCACCTGACCGGCCTGCGCGCGGCGATGACGCGCGTGATCAACAAATATATCGACGAGCACGATTTCGCCAAGAAAGCCAAGGTCGAAATCAGCGGCGACGACATGCGCGAAGGCCTGACCTGCGTGCTGTCGGTCAAAGTACCGGAGCCGAAATTCAGCTCCCAGACCAAAGACAAGCTGGTATCGAGCGAAGTGCGCGGCCCGGTCGAGGAAATCGTCGCCAAGACCTTGACCGACTACCTGATGGAAAAGCCGAACGACGCCAAGATCATCTGCGGCAAAATCGTGGAAGCGGCGCGTGCGCGCGAAGCGGCGCGCAAGGCGCGCGACCTGACCCGCCGCAAAGGCATCATGGACGGTCTGGGCCTGTCGGCCAAACTGGCCGACTGCCAGGAAAAAGACCCGGCGCTGTGCGAACTGTACATCGTCGAGGGTGATTCGGCGGGTGGCTCGGCAAAACAAGGGCGCGACCGTAAATTCCAGGCCATTTTGCCGCTGCGCGGCAAGGTGCTGAACGTGGAAAAAGCGCGCTTCGAGAAGATGCTGTCGTCGGAACAGATCACGACCCTGATCGCCACGCTCGGCACCTCGATCGGACCGGACGAATTCAACGTCGACAAGCTGCGTTATCACCGCATCATTATCATGACCGATGCGGACGTCGACGGCGCCCACATCCGCACCTTGCTCCTGACCTTGTTCTATCGCCAGATGCCGCAACTGGTGGAACGCGGCCATATCTATATCGCGCAACCGCCGCTGTACAAGGTCAAGGCTGGCCGCGACGAGCGTTATCTGAAGGATGACCTGGAAGAAGCGAGCTACATGATGACGGTGGCCTTAAACAGCGCCGCGCTGGTGCCGCGCGAAGGCGGCGAGCCGATTTCGGGCGAACCGCTGGCCGAACTGGTACGCCAGTTCAACCTGTCGAACGCGATCATGATGCGCCTGACGCGCGTGATCGACCGCGCCGCGCTGACCGCCATCATGACCGGCGTCACGCTCGACCTGAGTACGCTCGAGGGCGCCGGGGTGTCGGCCGCCGCGATGGAAAAAATGATCGACGACAAAGCCGTCAAGGTGAGCGTGCGTTCGGACGACCTGAGCGAAAAACACGCGCTGCGCATCGAGCGTATGCACCACGGCAATATCCAGGTCAGTTCGATCGATGCCGATTTTGTCCAGGGAGCCGATTATTCGACCCTGGCCAGTGCGGCGGCAACGTTCCAGGGTTTGATTGGCGAAGGCGCCTTCATCCGCCGCGGCGAAGGCGAGCGCATGAAGGAGTCGGCGGTGGACGACTTCCACCACGCGATGCAATGGCTGCGCGACGAAGCCGAGCGCACGGTGACCAAACAGCGCTACAAAGGGCTGGGCGAGATGAATCCGGAGCAGCTGTGGGAAACCACGATGGACCCGACCGTGCGCCGTTTGCTGAAAGTGCAGATCGATGACGCGATTGCGGCGGACCAGATTTTCACCACCTTGATGGGTGATGAGGTTGAGCCGCGCAGGAACTTCATTGAGTCGAATGCGCTGCGCGCCGGGAATATCGACGCTTAAGCTTTGTCGTCATCCATGACCTCGAACTACACGACGAAAATCTGAATAGTCGATCGATCGGCCACCAAGAACGGTGGCCTTTTTTCATGTGCATCCGCTGATCAAAAGCACTTGACCTGCCCAACTGGGCCGGGTCGCTTGAGATTAAACGCTGCAAATACAGAAAGCGCGCATGACAGACAGAGTTGTCCCTTTTAATCCCTTAGATAAAAAGAACCTTGGCGCCAGTGTTGCCGAAGCCTTGTTGACGAAGGAGGTCCACCCGCTTGGAGAGCTACCAGCGTTCGAGGGGGCCGGGATTTATGCGATCTATTACACAGGAGATTTTCAACCCTATCAACAAGTCTCACGCTTGAATCGCGACGGCAAGTTCCTGCTGCCGATTTATGTTGGTAAGGCTATCCCCGCCGGGGCACGGAGGGGCGCTGATCTAGAGCTGGCAGCGGGTAAAGTATTGCAAAAGCGCATCAAAGAGCATGCGGAAAGCGTGAGGGCAGCCGACAATTTGGATATCGATGATTTTCATTGTCGCTTCCTTGTGGTGGACGACATCTGGATCCCACTTGGAGAATCGCTGATCATCGGCAGGTTCAAGCCCATTTGGAACGCCTTGATTGATGGCTTTGGTAATCACAACCCCGGTAAAGGCCGACTCGCCGGGAAACGATCACGTTGGGACGTGTTGCACCCCGGACGTGGCTGGGTAATGAATTACGCAGACCGCCCCGAAACGGCAGCGCAATTGGCCCAAGACGCCGAGAGCTATCTGAAAAGTCTTCCAGCTTGCCTGTCGGGACAATTCATCCAGGCCGAAGGCGAATAACACGAAGACGATTACTGTGGCTTACGCGACCGCGAGCAGCGGCGGAGCTTGCCGTGCGGCACGTAAATGACCGCATACGCTGCCCGCCATTACCGACGCTAATCGCACCGGAACCGCATTTCCAAGCTGGCGCATCGTTTCACCCCAACTCCCCTCGAAGATGAAGGAATCCGGGAAGGTCTGAATTCTGGCTGACTCGCGTACGGTGAAATAACGTACAGAACCATCGGGACGTCGCAACATGTTCTCGCCGCCGGGCACACCATGGTCCCCCGCTTTGAGCGCCTTGGCAGGTTCATCGAGTGGACTGCCAGTATGGCCGGCATAGCTGCGAGCGCCCGGCTGGAAACGATGGGCCGCTACCAGTTCCACATCCGGCCGCCGCTCAGGATCGGGCAAATCCGCAATGGCATCCCGGACCGTCAGCCATGGCAGGCGTACTTGAGCCGGGTCGAGCGCCAATAAGCCCTGCAACTTACGCTCG
Organism: Massilia genomosp. 1; assembly: GCF_011682185.1. Classification (NCBI taxonomy): domain Bacteria; kingdom Pseudomonadati; phylum Pseudomonadota; class Betaproteobacteria; order Burkholderiales; family Oxalobacteraceae; genus Massilia; species Massilia genomosp. 1. Next base: position 19,585 of record NZ_WHJF01000078.1, on the reverse strand, counting down.
ATACCCTCTGGTCTGACTGGGCGATTACGTCGCGCAACACGGTGACGCTCCCAATACAGGCCGTCCGTTCCCCACTGATCGAGCAAGAGGGCCTCTTGACTATGGCTGGCGGAAGGAAATTCATATTGGTTAGGTAGGTCAGCACGGAAACCCACGATGAAAATTCTCATGCGCTTTTGCGGCACGCCATAGTTGGCGGCATTAACAAGTCGCCATTCGACACGGTATTCGCTTCGAGCGCGGGTTCCCTTATGACGATCAAGTCTGGCAAGATGCAGCATCCACGGTTCGTTAGTACGGGCCTGAAAAGCCGGGTACTCAAGTTGCAACAAGATATACCGGAAGTAATCTGAAAACGCCGCCCGCTTTAAACCCTGCACATTCTCGAATACGAACGCACTTGGCTGAGTTTCACGAACAGCACGGATGGCTTGCGGAAACATGTCTCTTGGGTCAAGGAAGCCACCAGCCTTCCCGCCCATGGAAAACGGCTGGCATGGTGGTCCGCCGGTAACCAGATCGATTCCCTGGAAGGCGTCGTATTGAAATTGGCGGACGTCACCCTCGGTAACGTCTGGCCAATGAGAAAGCGGCTCCACCTTGGCGCTCTGGTTACGCCGGATCGTCTGACACGCATGGGAATTCCACTCAACAACGGCTTGATGGGCAACGCCATGCTCCGAAAAACCCAGCGCCAAGCCTCCGGCGCCTGCAAAAAGTTCGATTGATTGGAGCGGCATGATTCGTCTACTGTGGTTCTTTAAAGCAATTGTCCCAAAATGGGGTTTTGGCCGCAACTTCCAATGAAAACTATGGTCGAAGCTTGCGTTCCTGTTAGCGGCAGAAAACAGAGCAGTATAAAGCAAGCATCCAGTTGAAGGGTGAGCGGATCAGCGCCATTATACTGTATGCCTATACAGTCATCAATCGCATCACGCGTGTGGCAGCATGCCCAGTACCCTCCCGGCGCCTCCTCCACGTGTTCCGAAGTACACTTGAGCCATCTCAAACGCAGGTATCGTGTTTACGCTAGCACGAAGCGATTGCCAAGGGGAAGAATGGTTGATACCGCTACACAAGTCCGACGCAGCGAGATCATGTCACGCGTTCGGTCAAAAAATACTCGGCCGGAGCTGCTCGTCCGACGGCTATTCACGGCTGCTTTTGGCATAGGCACGAAGGCTGCGCGATGGCGCGCATCCCCAAGTCGCGGGTTGAGTTCTGGACAACGAAGCTGAGTACCAATCGAGCGCGGGACGATGTCAATCTAAGCAAGCTCAAAGCTGCGGGATGGGAGGTCTTGGTTCTCTGGGAATGTGAACTACAGTCAGCGGATTTGTTGACGCGAATAAGCGCGTTCCTGGATAAATATCGAAAAAATAGCCCGTCTTAGCGGGATATACGACTTTTTATGTGTGGAAACACATAAACCTTCCCGGGGCAGCCTCACCGAACAGTCGGTCGGGCGCTCAACTCGACTTTAGCGTCACAAACACGAATCTCGGCCGCCCTTTCCATCCGTGCCCACATTCCATCATGATTGACAACCTAACGAACGTTAGTTAGAGTTGCGCCTTCTGATCAAACACAGGAGTGAAAACATGCTGTTGGCTCGACAAGAAACACGCGACTGGTGCGATTCGGGTATTGCCGGGGTGCAGATTTGTTCGACCTGGACCGGCAACGACGGCGATGGCGGCTACCTGGCCCGATTCCAGGCCGGAGCACGCTTCCCCAAGCATGCGCATCATGGATGGGAACAAATCCTGGTGGTAGCGGGCGCGATCCGCTTTAACGACGTCGAGCTGCGCGCCGGCGATGTGCTGCAGGTTCAGGGAAGCGATGAGCATGAAGCGTGCGCGCTCGAAGAAACGCTGCTGTTCGTCGCCCACCATGGCGGCATCGACATGCTGGAGCAGGCACCTTGACGCCTGCCAAAAGAAGTCAGCTCTCGCTAACCCGGGAAACCATCCTCGGCGCAGCAATCGGCCTGTTTCAACAGCGCGGATTCAGCGGCCTCGGCATGCGCCAGATCGCCGACTGCCTGCAAATCAAAGCACCGAGCCTGTACCACCATTTCAGCTCGAAAGAAGACCTGGCCCGCCAGGCGCTGCAACTGTATCGGGAGGACCAGGCCGCCCGCTTGCTCGCCATCGAGGCAACAGGCGACTTTAACGAGCAACTTCGGATGTATGCGGAGCTGTTTGCCGCGATGTTGGACGATGGCAGCCGTCCCTGCATGTACTTGATGATGGTGCGCGAACCGTCGTTTCAGGAGCCCGCCTGCATCGACGAGTTGCGCCTGTTTGTGAAGCAAAATGTCGATTGGCTGGAGGGCATCCTGCGCAATGGCAAAGACCTGTTACGTTTGCCGGCCGGCGTCAGCGCGCGCGATCTCGCCGAGACGATCTTTGCGGCTTTCGAAGGGATCATGGCAGTGTCCTTGGTCGATCCAATGCCATCCGTGACATTTCGGGAAAGAGCAAGCAAGGTCCTCAAGCTCGTGATCAACACCACGACCTGAGAACGGGCGGAACGTTCCTTCTGGAATCGTTCCGCCGCCGCCCGCCTGGCCTGGCGTCGGCTGCCACATTGACAGGTGTTGCATTCGCAGCAGTCAGGCGCAATTCCTCGGCAAAAGTTACCTTTTGTTAAACATATATTCTATAATGTAAGTACTCTCCCGTTTGGATGCTGCGGTTTTCCCAGGCGCCCGAGCACTCCACTGCCTCCGATCCCGCCGTGCCGCGCAGCGGCAATGCATCGACCAATCACTGTCAAACATGAACTCCACGCTCCGCTCGTTCCTCCTGCCCCTTTTCGTGACCGCGCTCGCCGCCGCCAGCCCTTCCTTCGCCCAGGACAGCTCCCAGGCAAGCACGCCTGGCGCCGCCGCGCAGCCTGCCGCAACACCGGCGCTGCCACGCGAACGGGCGTATGCCTCCAAGGGTCCCGTGTCGCTGTACGTGAATACCTACGGCGACGAACTGACGTATTTGCGGATCGTACACCGCTCGCATGTGGTGGGAGGCAACGTCGGGCGCATGGCGCTTTCCCTGCTTGGCACGGGCGGACAGACGCACAACAAGGAAGATTTTCTGGGCGACGCCGTGACCGATACCCGCAAACCGCTCAACCTGGTCAGCCCCATGCTGCTGGACCTGCCCAAGGCGCTCGACGAGAAATTCATTGCCGTGCTGGCCGAGAACGAGGGCAGCGGCGCCGCAGCACGCAAAAATGGCATGACCATCACGCCCTTGGGCTGGCATCTGCTGTACCACGAGCTCATGGCCGGTACCGAACGTGAAGACGAGTATGTGCTGCGTTTCGCTGCCCGTTTCAGCAAGCGCCCGGAAGGCGCGACGGACAGCTTCTTCCGCAAAGTGCAAGACACGGTCCGCTCCTGCGGCTATGTCTCCAAGCCACGCAAGCTAAGCGCATGGAAAGCGAACGACTACGAAGCCGTCGCGGCCGAGCAAAAGCTGGCGACCCAGTCGTGCCTGGCTGACCTGACGTCCGAACTGCCGGGATGGTTGGGCATCGATACCAGCTCCAAAATCAAATCGGCCAAACTCAACTGCCAGACCGAGATGAACCTGTGCGTTGCGGAAGCCGATACCACGGCCGATCCGAAAGCGGCCAAAGTCGAATGCAAGGTGGAATACAAGCAGTGCGTCAGCGAGGATGTCAAACCGCTGGTCGACAGCACGCCGATCGGCGCATGCAAAGCCACGTTCGCCACCTGCAAGGCAGCGGTCATCGACAAGGCCCGCGCCATCAATCCCGGCGTGAAACCGGAAAAATCGGAATATCTGCCATGCACGACCGAACTCAAGGCATGCGTGAAAACCGTCAAGGACGCCCGATAAGTCCTCCAGCGCGGTAATTCGCGCATCGGAACCACCAAAAACCAGGCCCCGCGCCTGGTTTTTGCATTCATGCCCCAGAACGCCATCGCGCAGTTGCGCCATCAAATGATTTATACTGCCGCGCAGCATAAATTCAGGCCTTGCGCAGATTCGGGCCTTATACAGCATACAATCCCGGTTCCGGCCCTGCGGCTCACTAGCCCGGCCAACCACATCAGTCCGACATACAGCCGGCATACTCAGGAGTAATTGATGATCGACTCGTCGCCGAATTCGAATCACCCGTCCCACGATAACAACCCGCCTTCTTTCCTGCGCCGTATTCCGATCGCTTTCGGCGCCTTCTTCGGCGCGCTGTCGGATGGCGGCTTCGCCGGCCGCATCGAGCTGGTGCGTGATGGCATGCCCATGCCAACCCCCGCCCCGGCCCCAGTCGCCCCGGTGGCCGCCGCACCAGCGCCAGCGCCAAAGCCGCCAGCCGCTCCCACACCCGACACCGCCTTGCAGCTGTTGTCCCTGCTCCAGCGCGATGCGCGCCTGATCGACTTTACCCAGGAAAACCTGAGCGGCTTTTCGGACGCCGACATCGGCGCCGCCGCGCGCGTGGTGCATGAGGGCTGCGCCAAAGTGCTGCGCGAACACTTCACCATCGTCCCCGTGCGCGACGAAGCCGAAGGCAGCCGTGTCACCCTGAACGAGGGCTTCGACGCCCGCGCCGTGCGCCTGACCGGCAATGTGGTCGGCAAAGCCCCGTTTAACGGCAGCGTCAGCCATCGCGGCTGGCGCGCGGCCGACGTGCGCCTGCCCACCCTGGCCGTCGGCCACGACGCCACCGTGCTGGCCCAGGCGGAGGTGGAACTGTGAGCAACGCCTACTTCTCGATCGGCATCGATCTCGGCACCACCCACTGCGCACTGGCCTATGTGGACCTGACCGCCAGCGATGGCGAAACAACGTCCCACGGCGTCCTTGAGATTCCGCAACTGGTCGATGCCGGCGCGGTCGGCAACGGCCACCTGCTGCCCTCTTTCCTGTACATGCCGCACGGCGATGAATTGCCGCCCGGCGCGCTGAACCTGCCATGGACCAGCACGCAAGACTACGCCGTCGGCGAATTCGCCCGCGCGCGCGGCGCCCAGACCCCGATCCGGCTGGTGTCGAGCGCCAAAAGCTGGCTGTGCCACCCGGGCGTGGACCGCCGCGCGGCCATTTTGCCGAGCGACGCGCCGCCGGAAGTAAGCAGGCTCTCGCCGCTGGAAGCGTCCACCCGCTACCTGGCGCACCTGCGCAACGCCTGGAACGCGGCCCATCCCGAAGCACCGTTCGACGAGCAGGACATCACCGTCACCATCCCGGCCTCGTTCGACCCGGCCGCGCGCGAGCTGACGGTGGAAGCGGCCAAGGCCGCCGGTTACGTCAACCTGACCCTGCTCGAAGAGCCGCAAGCGGCGCTCTACAACTGGATCCAGAACAGCGGCGGACGCTGGCGCAAGGATGCCAAGCCGGGCGACATCATCCTCGTCATCGACGTGGGCGGCGGCACCAGCGACTTTTCGCTGGTCACCGTGCTCGAGCGCGACGGCAACCTGGAACTGCACCGCATCGCCGTGGGCGACCACATCCTGCTCGGCGGCGACAATATGGACCTGGCGCTGGCCCACCTGGTGGCGCGCAAGGTCGCGGCCACCGGCGCCCAGCTGGACGCCTGGCAAATGCGCGCGCTGGCCTATGCTTGCCGCGCCGCCAAGGAAAACCTGCTCAGCGATGCGACCCTGGCCACCCAGCCGATCGTCGTGCCGAGCCGCGGCTCCAAACTCATCGGCGGTTCGATCCGCACCGAGCTGACCCAGGAAGAAGTGCGCGCCACCATCCTTGAAGGTTTCTTCCCGCAGGTGGAAGCGGCCGCGCGCCCGGTCAGCCGTCCGCGTGGCGGCCTGGTCCAGCTGGGCCTGCCGTATGCGCAGGATGCCGGCGTGACCCGTCACCTGGCTGCCCTGCTGGGACGCCAGGCCGGCGCCACGGCCGAGCTGGAAGGCTTCGCCGGCACGGTCAGCGACACCGCCAGCTTCCTGCACCCGACCGCCGTGCTGTTCAACGGCGGCGTGTTCAAGTCGGACGTCTTGGCCGAACGCACCCTCACGACCCTGAACGACTGGCTGGCCGGCGAAGGCGCGCAGCCTGCGCGCATGCTCACCGGCGCCGACCTCGACCTGGCCGTGGCGCGCGGCGCCGCGTACTACGGCTACGTGCGTCGCGGCAAAGGCATCCGCATCCGCGGCGGCACCGCGCGCGCCTATTACGTCGCGATCGAATCGTCGATGCCGGCCGTGCCCGGTTTCGAACCACCGATCCAGCTGCTGTGCGTGGCCCCGTTCGGCATGGAAGAAGGCATCGAAGCCCAGCTCAAGACCCAGCAGTTCGGCCTCGTGGTCGGGCACGCCATCACCCTGCGCTTCTTCGGCTCGTCGGTACGACGCCAGGACCGCCTGGGCGACCTGCTCGACTTCTGGCATCCGGACGAGATGCAGGAAGTCGGCGAAATCCAGGCCACCCTGCCTGCCGAAGGGCGCCAGGCCGGCGACGTGGTCGCCGTGACCCTGGCCGCCGTCGCCACCGATACCGGCACCCTGGAACTGGTGGCACAAGCCGTCCAGGGCCAGGAGCGCTGGAAGGTGGAGTTCGACGTGCGCGGCAACGGCACCGGCAACACCTAGGGCACGGCGTGGCGCGCCAGTACATCGTCGGCATCGACCTCGGGACCACCAATACCGTGGTCGCGTATGCGCCTGTGGATGCGCCTGTCGATGGGCCTGAAGCGCGCGCCGCCATCACCCTGTTCGACATCGAGCAACTGGTGGCGCCGGGGCAAGTCGCCGCCCTGCCGCTGCTGCCGTCGGTACGCTACCATCCGGCGGACGGCGAATTGCCGGCGGCGGACATGCAGCTGCCGTGGCAACAGACTGAGCCGGAGGCGCAGCCGGTCGTGTTCGGCCAGCTGGCGCGCCGGCTCGGTGCGCAAGTGCCGGGGCGCATGGTGGCCAGCGCCAAGAGCTGGCTGTCGCACACCGCAGTCGACCGCCTGGCGCCGATCCTGCCGTGGGGCGCCGCGCCCGATGTGGCCAAGGTGTCGCCGGTGGCGGCCAGCGCCAGCTACCTGGCTTATCTTCGGGCATCCTGGAACCACAAGTTTCCCGATCACCCTCTGGAACAGCAGGACCTGGTGCTGACCGTGCCGGCCTCTTTCGACGAAGGCGCGCGTGCGCTGACCCTCGCCGCAGCGCGCCAGGCCGGGCTCAATCAGCTGCGCCTGCTGGAAGAGCCGCAGGCCGTGTTCTACGACTGGCTGTTCCGCCATCGCGACGCGCTGGCGGGCGAACTGGCGCACACGCGCATGGTGCTGGTGTGCGACGTCGGCGGCGGCACCACCGACCTGAGCCTCATCAAGGTCGACCTGCACGATGGCCAGCCGCACCTGACGCGCATCGGCGTGGGCAACCACGTCATGCTCGGCGGCGATAATATGGACCTGGCGCTGGCCCATGTGACGGAAGCGAAAATGGCGCAGATGGCGGGCACGGAGCAGCCGCGCCTTTCCTCCGGCGCCCTGTCGCAACTGATGGAACGCTGCCGCGCCGCCAAGGAACAATTGCTGGCGGCCGACGCGCCCGGGCAGGCCCAGGTGACCTTGCTCGGGTCCGGGTCGCGCATGATCGGCGCCATGCGTTCGGTGTCGCTGACCAAAGAGGAAGTCGGCAGCGTCATCGTCGATGGCTTTTTCCCGCTGGTGGCAGCGACCGAGCGGGTGCAACAGGCGCGTGCCGGCATCGTCGAGTTCGGGTTACCGTACGCGCGCGATGCGGCCGTCACCCGCCACATCGCCGACTTTTTGCAGCAGCACGCCAGCGCCCTGCAAGCGGCGCAGGAAGACGGCACGGCCATGCCCGATACCCTGCTGCTCAACGGCGGCGTGTTCCGCGCCGCCGCGCTGGTGCAACGCTTGCAGGAAACCCTGGGCAACTGGCGCGGCGCACCGCTGCGCCTGCTGCACAACGACAATCCGGATGTGGCCGTGGCCCGTGGCGCGGTGGCGTACGCGCTGGCGCTGCAAGGCCAGGCGCCGCGCATCGACGCTGGCGCGGCGCGCAGCTATTTCCTGGTGCTGGACGACGCGAAAGGGCCGAAGCGCGGCATCTGCATCTTGCCGCGCGGCAGCGAAACCGGCCGTGAAATCTTGCTCGGCGAGCGTACCTTCGCCCTGCGCCTGGGGCAACCGGTGCGCTTCCATGTGATGACCTCGACCGCCGATGGCGCCGATGCCCCGCCCGCGCCCGGCGAGCTGGTCGATCTGGACGATCCGAAATACGTGCGCCTGCCGCCGATTGCGACGGTATTAAAAGGCGCCAAGTCCGCAGGCAGCAAGCAAGAAACCGCCGTCCAGCTAGCCAGCGCGCTGACCGAGGTCGGCACCTTGGAAATGCACTGCGTCAACCTGAGCGATGCCAGCCAGCGCTGGCTGCTGGAATTCGACCTGCGCCACGACAACACCGCCGGCGCGAGCGACAAGCCGGACGGCGCGCCATCGCCGCAACTGACGGCCGCGTTTGAGAAGATCGACCGCGTCTTCGGCAAGAAAGCGCAACAGGTGACGGCGAAGGAAGTCAAGCAGCTGCGTGCGCAGATGGAACAACTGCTGGGCGAGCGCGAGCAATGGGCAACAACCCTGCTGCGCCAGCTGTTCGACGCCCTGTGGCAACGCGCGCGCGGACGGCACCGGTCCGCCGAACATGAAAGAGTCTGGCTGAACCTGGCTGGCTATTGCCTGCGGCCGGGCTTTGGCCATGCGCTCGACGACTGGCGCCTGGAGCAATTGTGGACCCTGTTCGAGTCCGGCGTGCGCCATGCCGACGATAAACAGGCACGCGCCGAATGGTGGACCCTGTGGCGCCGCGTCGCCGGCGGGCTGGGCGCCACCGAACAGCTGCGCCTGCTCGACGACTTCGCCTTCAATCTCCAGACCAATAAGGAAGGCGGCGAGGCCAGCCCCACGGTGGTGGCCGGCAGCGACGAGGACATGCTGCGCCTGGGCGCCTCGCTCGAACGCATTCCGGTCGCGTACAAGGCCGAAATCGGCGGCTGGCTGCTCGAACGTATCGCGCAGCCGGCAGCAGCCGCGCCGGCCAAGGACAACACCAGCGCCAGCCGCTACCTGTGGGCGCTGGGCCGCATCGGCGCGCGCCAGCCCTTCCACGGCAGCACGCACGACGTGGTGCCGACCGAGGTGGTGGAAGGCTGGCTCGAAGCCATCCTGGCGCTCGACTGGAAGAAGGTCGAGTCGGCCGCCTTTGCCGCCGTGCACCTGGCGCGCATGACCGACGACCGCGTGCGTGACTTGCCGCTGGCCTTGCGCGAGCGCATCGTGCAGCGCCTGCTGGCGATCAACGCGCCGCCGGCGACGATGATCATGGTGCAGCAGGTGGTGCAGCTCGACCAGGCGACCGAGCGCTGGATCCTGGGCGAATCGCTGCCGCCAGGCTTGAAGCTGATCCACTGATACTCCGCGCCCGCCGCGCTTGACGCGTGGCGCAAGGCTTGTCATGCTGACGTTCCCGTTTATTCGCACCCACCAATGAATAATTTAGCTGACGCACTGCATGGCCTCACCGTAGACATGCTCAAGCAGTTGCTTGCCAATTTTTCCGACGCCAAGAAAGTGACACGCAAAGACTTGCTGGTCGCTGCACTCCTCGACGACATGTCGGACACCGGCTTGCCACGTGTCTGGGCGATGCTCGATCCCTGCCAGCAACTGGCTGTACGCGAAGCGGCGTACGACGTCCAAGGCAGGTTCGATGGCAAACGTTTTGCCGCCAAGTACGGACAATCCCCACGCTTTCATCATCCTGGAAAATCCGGCTCTCACCGTGGCCCGATGAACGTGCTGAACCTGTTCCTGTTCGAGCATGACGGGAGCATCCTTCTCCCTGCGCAACTTCGCCTGCGCGTGGCGGCCTTGTTCCCGGCGCCTGCGCCAAATTTCCTGACAAGCCTTGCCGCTTTGCCCGAATTGGAACAGCCAGCGCAAGATGACGATGACGATGCGCCGCCGCTGACGCAGCGCAATACGGCGCCCGATGCCCTGTACGAGGTCGTCGCCATGCTGCGCATGGTCGATCAAAAGCGCATTTCCGTCAGCGATAAAACGCGCATGCCGGGCGTGACCGCCTTGCGTGCGATCGAAGGCAAGCTTGCCAATGGGGATTTTTATGACGCCACCGCCGACTGCGCCGATGTGGACCAGCAAATTGGCGCGATCAAGCCTGTGGCGTGGCCGCTGCTGCTGCAGGCTAGTGGCCTGGCAGAATTACATGGAAGCAAACTCGGCTTGACCCCGGCCGGCATCAAAGCCTTGCAAGCGCCACCGGCCGACGTGCTGCGCGGCATTTGGCGCAAATGGTTGAGCTCCACCATGTTCGACGAATTCAACCGGGTCGACGCGATCAAGGGCCAGAAAGGCAAGGGCCGCCTGACGCCGGTCGCTGCGCGGCGCGCCATCGTCGGCCAATTCTTGCAAGATTGCCCCGCCGCACGCTGGGTCGAGGTCGATGAATTGGGGCGCTTCATGCGGGCCGAAGGCGCGCCGCTGGCGGTAGCCAAAGATCCGTGGTCGCTCTATCTGGAAGACCCCAATTACGGCGCCCTTGCGTATACCGACGACGAGTGGGATCTCTTCGAGCGGCGCTATCTGCTGTGCGTGCTGTTCGAATACTGCGCCACCTTGGGCATGATCGACCTGGCTTACCGCTCGCCGCACAATGCGCGCCCCCATTTCCAGGAGTTATGGGGTGGCCAGGGCATGAGCTTCCTGTCGCGTTACGACGGCTTGATGTATGTCCGCTTGACCGGGCTGGGCGCGTATTGTCTGGGCCTGAGTCCGTCCTACACCGCGCCCGCACAGGCCGCCTCATGCACTCTGTCGGTCAGCGCCAGCCTGCAGATCGGCGTGACGCATGGCAGCCTGTCGGCCGAAGATGTGCTTCTGCTGGAAAACTGGGCAAGCCGCGACAGCGTCAATGCGTGGCGTCTGGACCGCGAAAAAACCATGCTCGCGGTCGAGCGCGGCCAGGATACGGCGCAGCTGGCAGCGTTCTTGCAGTCGCGTGACAGCCAAGCCCTGCCGGTACAAGTGGAAGGTTTCCTGCGCACCTGCAACAAGCAGGGCAAGGCGATGCGCGTGCTCGGCGCCAGTGTGCTGATCGAGTGCGTCGACGCGGGCACGGCCGACCTGATCGCCGAACACAAAGACACAGCGGCGCTGTGCATGCGCGCGGGCAAACGTCATCTGGCGGTACTGCAAAGCCAGGAAGACAAATTTCGCAAGGCGGTGCGCATGCTGGGGTATGGGATCGCACCGTAAGCGACGACGGGATCACTTTTCCAGCGCAGAAAGCTTATGTGAAAGAAAATGAACACCTGCTACACTGGTGGCGTTCCCCTTTCGAGCGCGCCCACCTGTCCAGATGCCTGTTTCTTTTCCGCCCGAGGCATCGACCACCAGCACCGACTGGACCGACGAGGAGCTGGCCGCCTCGGTGCGGGCCTACGTGGCAATGCTGCGCAGCGAGCTGGCTGGCGAGCCCATCAACAAGGCGGAAGTGAACCGGCAGTTGCGCGAGACGGCCCTGGGCGCGCGATCCCGCAGTCAAGGCCTGGGTGCTCAAGGTCGCCGACGGCATCTGCGAAGGCTGCGACATGGCCGCGCCGTTCACGGGCACCGACGGCTTTCCCTACCTGGAAGTGCATCACGTCATGCCGCTGGCCAGTCACGGTTCGGATACCACCGCGAACACCGCCGCGCTGTGCCCGAATTGCCACCGGCGCTGCCATCTGTCCCTGGACCGCGACGAATTCCGGCTGGCGCTGTACGAAAAAATCGACCGCCTCGTGCTCGAGGTACCCACGCCGGTCCTGCTTGAAAATGCCGTGTATATCGATCCATCAAACAACACTTGAGGCCGTTCCGCAGATATAAATACATGCAGCGCGACATCTTTTCTCATATTGCGCTACAGTAACCTCCCTTTTTCATTTTAGAACCACCACGACATGCACGCCGCCCGACTGCCCCTCCTCCTGACCACCCTCTTCATTTCCGCCGGCGTCGCCCAGGCCGGCGAGCTCGAACAGCAAATGCTGCGCTGCTCCGTGCTTGGCGACCCGAGCGCGCGCCTGGGATGTTTCGACACGCTGACCAAGGCCGCCACGGCCGACACCGTTGCCGGCAATCCAACGCCGGACGCCACCGTCGCCGTCGACCCGGTCAAGCGGGCGGCAGCGGCAGCGACCGCCGCCGAGCCAGCCAAGCCGATCCCGGCCGTGGCGTCCAACACCCCGGCGCCGCCGGAAACGCCGATTTCGCGCCTGGAGCAGTTGTGGGAGTTGAGCGATGCATCGCGCCGCGGTACCTTTGCCGTGCGTCCGCACCGCGAAAACTACCTGCTGGTGGCCAATTACAGCACCTCGTCGAACGATGCGCCGTACCGCGACTTCACCCCGGCCGGCCTGAAAACCAAGCGCGTCGAACTGACCTATCAGCTCAGCCTGAAAATGAAGGCTGCCGAAAAAGTCGCTGGCTTGCCGGTCGATATCTGGCTCGGCTATACCCAGCAGAGTTTCTGGCAGGCGTACAACCGTTCGCAATCGAGCCCGTTCCGCGAAACGAACTACCAGCCTGAAGTCATGGCGGTGGTGCCGATCAATAAATCGTTCGGCGGAATGAACCTGCGCTTCGTCAATTTTGGCCTGATTCACCAGTCGAACGGGCAAACCTCGACCCTGTCGCGCAGCTGGAACCGCCTGTACACCGAAGTCGGTGTCGATAACGGCAATTTCGCGCTGACCGCGCGCCTGTGGCGCCGCCTGGATAACGCCAAGTCCAACAACGATAATCCGGACATTACCGATTACCTGGCGCGCGGCGACGTGCGCGCGAGTTATCGCAAGGATGGCTATGAGTATTCGATCATGGCGCGCCGGAATATGTCGACCGACCACGGCGCGATCCAGGCCGCGATTGCGTATCCGCTGGCGACCAACCTGAAGGGCTATGTGCAGGCGTTTTCGGGCTACGGACAAAGCCTGATCGACTATAACTATTCGCAGCGCTCGGTCGGCGCCGGTTTTACTGTCGATTTCTGATGCGCGCTTCGGTGATAGCATAAAAAGACGGCCTCGAAAGAGGCCGTTTTCATGTGCGCCGCAGCCGCCATGCGCATGGCGGTCGGCTCGCCCGACGATTACCCAGCGGCGGGTTTACCCGACAGGCGCTGGAGGCGTTGCAGCGCCGTTTCACCGCTGGTATCGTTCTGCACCGACTTGCGGATCGCATCGATTTCGGCAGCCTGGTCGAGCGGCTTCTGGCCGATGTCGGCGACGATGCGCATGCCTTCGGCTTCGTTGCTCACTTCCTGGGCGCGGCGCGTCAGGGCATTCAAGGCGGTCGAATTGCCTTTCATGCCGGTCAAGCCAGCCAATTGGCTCTGGCGCTCGGCGCGCATCGATTGCAGATCCTTCTGCGCCTGGGCCGCCGCCAGCTGCTGCAGCGCTTTCTTGGCCTGCGCATCGAACTCGGCGAGCTGCTTGGAGAGCGCGTCGATGATCTTTTGCAGCTCGTCCATGTAGGCCTTGGCGTCGGCTTCTTCCTGAATTTCTTGCGGCAGGCGGCCCTTGTTCGCTTCGAGTTCGTCGCAGAACATGGTGACGGTCGCTTCCGAAATCTTGCCGGCGGCCAGACGCTCGGCCAGCGTTTCCGTGGCTTTTTCGTCGTTGGCGATCAGTTCACGCAGGCTGACCACGTCTTTATGTTCCTTCTCGAAAGAGGAACGCGCCGATGCCAGCACTTGCGCGGTGGCGCGCAGGGTGTCCGCCAGGCGGTCGCGGTCGGCTTCGGTCGCCGTTTCAGGGTCAAAATTGGCGATCGCTGACGATATACGGTCGCCCAGCACGCCGAAGTGCTTCGAAATCAAACGCGCCGTCAGTCCCCATCCACTTGCATTGCTCATCTTGAATCCCTTTCGTTGTTAAGTAAAACTGCCTTTACCGAACCGTTACTGGATAACGACCCGTTCTTGCTCCACCGGTAAGCCAATGACGAAATCGACATGGATACCGCGTTTTGAGTTATCGCCGTTCACGCTGGAGAGGATCTCCGTCGTGATGAGCAAAAATTCGCTGCCGCCGCCTGGCAATTCGCGCACATACGGCATGAAATACATTTCCTGCTTGAGACCCTTTTCGCCGCCGGCGTCGTCGATCCGGGTTTCGGTGCCGGTGAACGGACTGACAAAACTGGCGTTGCGCTCGCCCGCATCGCGCACATAATCGAGGCGGTCGCTCTCGCCGAACACGGTGGCCAGTTCGTCTTCGGACAGGCCGACGTCGTCGAGCTGCGCGCGCCACAAGGTGTAGGTCTGGTCGCCCAGGCCGAAACCGGCGCGGCCGGTGTAAGCATCCTGGTCTTCCGCCGTTTCAGGAATCACCCGTGCCAGCTGGGTGCAGTACATGATCTCGGCAACCTGGCCTTTTTCATCGGCGTACAGCTGTAAAAACTTCTCCTTGGCGTCATCGTCGCCCTTGGCCAGGTAATAGCGATACAGCCCGCCCGCCAGATTGAGCTTGATCTTCGATACCGCCTGGATCAAGGTGTCGGCGTCGCGCGGCATGGCGATCAAGGAGCCGTTGGCCTGCGCCCGGATCAGGGGCGACATCTGCAGCTTGAGCATGCCGCCGATGCGCGCGCCCAGCGGCAAGCCATCATCTTCGCGCCGGGCTTTGCCATCGGCGCCGTGGTTGCCTGCAATGCCGCGCATATAATCGAATGCGTTCTTCCAGCCCATCTCAATTCCGATCAAAAGAATAGTTTGCGGTGCTCGGCGCTTTGCCGCGCCTTAAAAACTTCCATCCCAGATAAGCAATCCAGCCCAGTACCGAGAGAATCACCAGCCACACAAAAGTACGCAACAGCGATTTACCGAGCGAGCGTTCCGGCGGCGCCTCGACCGTTCCTGCCGGAGCCGGGATGCTGGCGCTGCTGCCCGGCGTGGCGCCGGCCATGCCGCTATTGTTCGTATTGCCCTGATAACCGCCATTCGCATGCGAACTGGACATCGAGCGGCCCAGTAAAAACCCCAGGATCGCACTGCCCATCCCGTTACTGTTATTTTGCGGCACGATAATCGGCGCATTGCCGTTATATTGGCCATTCCGGTTGCCGTTGTATTGGCCATTGTATTGGCCGTTGTATTGCCCGCCATTCTGCCCGCCATTCGCATTGCCGTACTGCCCGCCGGACGGCTGGATCGGCGGCAGCGGCCGGATATCGCGCGGCGCATTGGCCGCCTGCTCGGCCGCCCGGCGCGCCTCCAGGGTGCGCAAGGCATTCGCTTCGGCGTTGCCCTTGTTCAAGCGTTGCGACAGCACCGATCCCGGCTTTTGTTGCACTGGCTGGGCGCCGCTGTCCTGCCGCGCAGGCGCCCCGCCGAAGGAACCGAAACCGCCGGACCCGCCCTTTTTGTCCGCCCGGCCCGACTCCGCACTGCTGCCCTGCGACCACGCCGAACCCGACTTTTGCGGCGGCGGCGCGCTCTCTTGCGAGCGCTGCCCCCAGGACGAGCCGGAGCGCTGGGGCGGCGCTGGCGGCGGCGAGGCGCTAGGCGACGCCGACGACGAACGGCTGCCGAACGAGCCAAACGACGAATTCTTCGACGATGTTGACCGATTGCTACTTGTAGGACTGGATTTTTGGGAGGAAAATCCACTCTTGTACGAGCTTGAGCTCGACCGCGAACTCGAACTTGACGACGGCTTCGCCGCAGCCGTGAGCGTGGTTGCGGCGGGTAGCAGCAAAGCCAGCAGCAACATGATCTGAGTTGACTTCATTTTTATTAGGCCGGGTTGAAGGTTGAAAGAAGCATAACAGCACATCGTCTGCCAATGCACCGGTTAAAAAAGGCAAGATTTACCATGACTCGTAAATATCTGGACATGAACCAGCACGACGCGCTCTACAGCGTGGCGCGCCGCTATCCCGGCGGCCTGGAGATGCTGGCCAAGGATATCGGCATTTCCGCCAATGTGCTGCGCAATAAGCTCTCGCCCACCATTTCATCACATTACCCCTCGTTCGAGGAAGTTTCCATCATCGTCGAGCATTGCCACAAAGCCGGGGTGCAGGAAGCGATGATGCCGCTGCATGCCTTGCTGAACCGGCACGGCATGGCCGCCTTCATCGTGCCGCAGCCGGAACTGGTCGGCCGCGACGACCTGTCGCAGACGGTGTGCCGGGTCATGAGCGAAGTCGGGGCCGTGGCCGAAGCGGTTTCGGAGGCGCTGATGGATGGTGTCGTCACCAGCGCCGAAGCGGACCTGATCGAGCGCGAATTTCATTCGGCCTTATCGGCCCTGGGCGCCTGGCGCGCGCGCTTGCGCATGCGCACCGGCGCGGCCTGACTGCGGGCGGGCCATGCGCCATCACGCGCATGGCCCGCCGCTTATTGCGAGCGCGGTGGCGCCGGTTCCGACGGCTTGAGCGAACGCAGGAACAGGCCGAGTCCGCCGATCGCCAGCACCAGGATGCAAATCAGTTCGAAGGCCGACATGGTGCGCAGGCTCATGCTGACCGACGAAATCACGCCGAATACCAGCGCCGCGAACGAACACAGGGCGATCAGCCAGCCAAGGTAATTCTTGGAATTGTAGAACACCATGCCGATCCCGATCATCATCGGAATCATGACCATGCCGCCGCTGACGCCGAAGCGCGAGCCGAAGCCGAACATGCGCGAACCGAAACCGAAGTCGGAACTGACCACGATCCCGTTAAGCAGTAAATAGAAGCCGCCGCACATCATGATCAGGCCGAGAAAAAACTGGCCCGTGCCACCGCTGGTTCCGCCTGCTCCGTTCATGTCCCCATCTCCCGCTGTTGAAATAATGCCGACACTATAACAAAAAGAAATTGCGGTAAACATATCCGGTCAAGAGACGGTGAAACAGGCAGTTGCCGGATGGCTTGTGTCTTTTCTGCTACACCAACGCCGCCACCGGCTCGCTGACCACGACCTGGTTGCGGCCCTGATGCTTGGCCTGGTACAGGGCCTGGTCGGCCGCGCGCAGCAGGGCTGCGGCATCGTCGCCGGCGCACGGCAGGCCGATGGTCACGCCGATGCTGACGCTCAGGCTGCCGATGTCGCTGTCGGAATGCTCGATCCGCAGCGCCGCCACCGCCGCCGTGAGCAGCTCGCCCATGGCCTGCAATTCGCCGGGGACCGGGTTATGCCAGATGACGGCGAATTCTTCGCCGCCATAGCGCGCGGTCAGGTCGAGCGGGCGGCGCGCCTGGGCGGCGATGACATCGGCCACCGCTTTCAGGGCCGCGTCGCCACGGGCGTGCCCATAGCGGTCGTTATAACGCTTGAAATAATCGATATCGATCATGGCGATCGCCACCGTTTGCCGGTCGCGCAGGGCCTGGCGCCAGACGCGCTCGAGGTGAATATTCAAGGTGCGCCGGTTGGATAATCCGGTCAGGCCATCGAGCGCCGCCAGTTCGTGCAGCAGGGTATTGACCAGGAAGGTGGTGCGGATGCTGTGTTCGAGGAAGTAGGCGCCGTACGCACCCACCCCATTGGCCGCGCACATGAAGACGATCTGGTACAGGCGCGCGCGTGGATCGGTTTGCAGCGTGAATTCCATGATGACGAAGGCGCACAAGGTCACCATATTGGCCAGCAGTGCGCGGCGCCATTCGAGGCAGGCGATCAGGTAGATGAACAACGCCACCAGCAAGATGCCTTCGTAGGGGATCTGGTAGCCGGCATCGAGCGCGCTGCCGATGACCGCGACGGTACACAGTCCCGTGACCAGCGCTGCCGAAAACACTGCCGTTCCAAGATACGGTCGCCAGGCGCCGCGATAGCTGGCCAGCAGCACCACAACAAAGCTCGGAATAATCAGCGCGATCCGGATGCTGACCGTGCGGATCGACACAAACGCCGGCAGCGTGGCCAGGTCGAGAATCACAAACATGATAAACAGGACAATGCACATATACGCCGCCAGGCGCACGCGCGCCACGTGTCCCTGGATATAGAAGTCGTGGAACTGCTGTTCCAGCCCGTCTTCGAAACGCAGCCAGCGATATCCCTGTTCCAGGGCGCGCCGGTGCGGCGACGGGCTGGCGTTATTGAGTAACTCAGGATCGATTTTCAGCATTGGCGGCGCGCAAGATGAGTTGGGGACAGGCCAGCCAATCATACGCGTGCCGGGGCGCGCACAGCACATCGATTGCGCCATTTCATTTATCAGCACAAACGTGAGTGTGCCAGTCCGTCCGGGCTATGATGGAGCATCACCAATCAAGCGGGAACCAACGACAATGAAAATCGCCATTTTCAGCACCCAGGCCTACGACCGGCGTTTTCTGGACGAAGCGCTGGCGGCACGCGAAGAGCGCCGGCATATCGAGCTTGCATATCAGGAAGCGGCGCTGGCGCTGCATACGGTGGCCTTGGCGCAGGGCTGCGATGCGGTATGCGCATTCGTCAACGACCGGCTCGACGCGCCGGTGCTGGAAGCATTGCACCAGTTGGGCGTGAGGGCGGTGCTGATGCGTTGCGCCGGGTTTAACAACGTCGATATCGAGGCCGCGCAGCGGCTGGGATTTTTCGTCGCGCGCGTGCCGGCCTACTCGCCGGAAGCGGTCGCCGAACACACGCTGGCGCTGATCCTGACGCTCAACCGCAACACGCACCGGGCTTACGCGCGTGTGCGCGAAGGAAATTTTGCGCTTGATGGACTGCTGGGCAGCAATTTGCACGGGAAGACCGCAGGGGTGGTCGGCACCGGCAAGATCGGACTGGCGACGGCGCGCATCCTCAAGGGCTTCGGCTGCCGCGTGCTGGGGCATGATCCGTTTCCGGCGCCCGAGTTCGGCGCGCTGGGGACCATGGTGGACTTGCCGACCTTGCTGGCGGAATCGGACATCGTGTCGCTGCACTGTCCGCTGATGGACACGACCCGGCACATGATCAACCGCCACAGCCTGGCCGGCATGAAGCGCGGGGCGATGCTGGTCAACACCTCGCGCGGAGCGCTGATCGATACGCCGGCCGTGATCGACGCGCTTAAATCGCGCCAGTTGGGGTTCCTGGCGATTGATGTGTATGAGCAGGAAGGGTCGCTGTTTTTCCACGACCGCTCGGGCGATATCATCGAAGATGATGTGTTTCAGCGCTTGATGACGTTTCCGAATGTGCTGGTCACGGGGCATCAGGGGTTCTTTACCGTGGAGGCGATGCGCGAGATTGCGGAGGTGACGTTTGGGAATATTGAGTGTTTTAATGCGGGGAAGTGCAGCACTAACGAAATTTCTCCTTGATACCGTCAGATAAACATTGCCTGAACCACCATGCCCGGCACTCCTTTATGCGTATCAGCGTGCGGCTGAATTCGCGATCATGCTTGCATGCAACATCGAGATACAGTGACAATGCAAAGCAGGTGTTCCTTCCGCTTCGAGCGCCACGCAATCATAAGAGCCTCTTGCAAAACTAGCGGAACGGATGAAAATTGCTTGGCAGCGCAAGCGAAAAGGTGGGAGTGGGCGCCCATTTCTGGCATGATTTAGTTCTAACGCTTAATCAAAACGCCCACACCATGAA
>NZ_WHJF01000077.1:0-33371 GCF_011682185.1 Massilia genomosp. 1 | reverse complement strand
TCGAGACTTGCCGCAAGCGGGCCGTTTCCTCCTGGGTCTACATCGCCACTGTGATCGCCGCCGCCAGAAAGGGCGTCGCCACACCCTCGCTGCCGCCGATTCCGTCCGGGACGTGAACGGTTACCCTTATGGTGCCAAATTTACACCGAATAGCGCGGTTTTCATGTCTCCATTTAGCGGTAACAAAAAATGAGCGGACCTGATATCGGGTTTTTAATCCACGATCAAATGGATTGATTGCCCGATATAGAGCCATACCTGACCAATGCAATCACCAGTCCATCGGTGCGTCATGCCCGCATACGCGAAATTGATGATATTGACAAAATGGTGTGTGGCGTAGTCAAGAGGCCACAGTTGTGATTGTTTCATTCATTCAATCATTCACTGTGGCCTTTTCCGTTTTGCTCCGACTGTCGCAGATCAATTATTGCAACAACCGTACATCGATTGCGTTCTCCCACCAGGAGTATCCAATAATTGATACCACGCCCAATAGGGTTCATTGACAGACGGATGCCCTCAAGCCGCCACCGCGCGCTCAAACCGGATCACCTGCGGCACCGGCTTGGCGGCAGGCAGGCCTGACATCGGGCAATACAAATCCCCTTCCTCCATGCTTTGAAACCCGCGCATGAAGCCGTGCATCAATTCGTTCTTGATAAACAGCGTGCCGTCGTCATTCAAGTGCCCGACCCGGGTTTCTGGCATCCTTGAACGCCACCGTGCATGTGGCCAGCGAGCGGTCGGCCCGGATCACGAACGAATTCGGCAATGCCGCATAACAGGCGTGGACTCAGCCCCCTCTTCCTTCTTTGGCTCTGCCCGCGCCTGCCGCCTCAATCTGGTCACTGCGGCCTTGTGCTGTGGAATAGGGTTTACCTCAGCTCGTTACACACAAGTCCCGCTCGCCGTGCCGGTCAGGCTAAAAACGCGTTTACATTCAGTGGACTTAATGCAGCCCTTGTAAACTCGCCACGTTTCAGGTTTGCTCTCGTCGTTTGGGTGGACGAACTGGCGACAGCAACTGCACCTTGGACCGAGACGGAATTTGCACAACGCGACCTGGGCGATGCGCGCCGGAACAAACGAGCAAGGATTTTGATGGAACGATTTGCGGCTGGCCCGACGGCGAACGTGCCGAAGGCGTGTCAGGGCTGGGGCGAGACGATGGCGGCGTATCGCTTCTTCGACAACGACAGCGTCGACTGGGCAGGCGATCGTGGCGCCGCACTGGCAGCAGACACGATCGAACTGGCCTCTCAAACAACAACGGGACGCACAAGCGTCCCGTTGTTTTGTGGCGGGACCGAAGTCCCGCCATCATAGGCTTAGTATTTGCCGTGCAGCGCCAGGTAGATCTGGCGGCCATTCTTGTACAGCGAGCCTGGCACATCCATCGCGCCAGCGGTGTGAATCACCGAACGCACCATCGGATTGTTCAGGTCCTTGCCATCCAAGGTCACGCTGAAGTTCTCGTTGATCTGGTACGCCAGCGACGCCGACAGCGAACCGACCGCCGCCTGGTACGAGGCCGAATTGCGGCTCGTGCCATTCAGGAAGCCCGAACGCCAGCTGTAAGTCAGACGCGCGCTGATCTTGTTCTGCTCATAGAAAGCACCGACGTTGTAGGCGTTCTTGGACGTGCCGATCAGGGTGCAATCGGCATACGTGAGCGCACCGCACATCGAGCCCGGCGCCTTGCCGGTCTCTTTACCCAAGGTGTAGGTATAGTTGGCGTTCACGCCGAAGCCGGCCGGCAGCGCCTGCTGGTACGAGAACTCCATGCCCTTCGCTTCCGCCGTGGTGTTGAGCGGGGTGTCGATCTGGTACACGGTGTTCTTCTTCTGAAGCTGGTTGTAGAAGGTCGCCGTGCCCGAACCGTAGGTCACGTATCCATCGAGCGCCGAGTAGAACGCGCCGGCCGCCAGCAGCGACTTCTCGGCGAAGTACCATTCCACGCCCAGGTCGAAGTTGTTGGAGCGGATCGGACGCAGGTTCGGGTTACCCGCGCTGCCGGTGCCCTGCACGTCGCGCAGGTCGGTGCCGGCCATCTGGCCCAGCTCCGGACGCGCCATCGTGCGGCTGGTCGAAAAGCGCGCCACCAGGTTCTTCGACAGGTCCATGCGGAAGTTCGCGCTTGGCAGGAAGTCGAGATAGGTATTGGAGTACAGGCGCGGCTCGAAATTGCCGGACGGCGCGATTTCGTTACGCTCGACCGATTCCTTGGTATGCACCACGCGCACGCCGATATTGCCCGAGAAGCCTTCGGCGCCGAAGTTCGCCATCACGTAGGCCGAACGGGTCGGCTCCTTGATCTTGAATTCGTTTTGCTTGAGGTGGCCTTCGTACTTGGCATGGGTGCTCAACCAGCTGTTAACCGCTTCGCGCGAGAAGGTCCACCAGCCGGCGCCGTTGGCGTCGAGGTCCTTGAACTCGGTCGGGAACGAGGTCAGGCCGCCCATCGGCAGATTGCTGACCAAGCTCAGGCTCGGCAAGGCGACAATGCCGATGGAGGTCAGGTCGCGCTTGTGCTCCGCGCCGCGCACGCCGAACTGGATCGACTGCACGCTGGCCAGGTCCAGTTTGTAGGTGCCGTCGACCTGGCCGTAGACTTCCTTGTCGATCGCGGTCACGTGCGAACCGTAGGTGTAAGGCACATTGCCGCTGCCGTCAGGCCCGCCGCCGATCGAGAACTTGTCGGCGCCCGGAATCACGTAGGTGACCGCCTTGTCGACGCCATTCATGGTGTAGCTGCCGCCGGTGTACGGCATCCACACGCCCAGCGCGCCGCTCCTGGTGTTGCCCAGGCCTTTGGTGGAACCGACCTTGCCGGCCAGGGTCAGCTTGTCGTTGACCCGCCATTTGCCGTCCAGGTTGACGAACTTGGACTGGCTTTCGGCCACCGGACGGCTGAATTCTTCCTGCACCGCGCTCGACATCGTACCGCAGACCGCGCCGCAGTTGGCCGGCACGGTACCGGTCAGCTGGGTCAGCACGCCATTGCTGACGGTGCCGCTGGTGTTACCAGCAGGGAAATCCTTGGCCGTCCAGTTCGGCGCCAGGAAGCGGCCCAGCGACTGCATGAAGTTATGGTTGATGTTCGGTGCGTCCAGGTGCGAACGGAAGGCGGTCAGCTCGAGCGTGATGTCGCTGGTCGGCTTGAACTGCACGTCGACCAGGCCGCCCTTGCGGGTGCGCTCCTGCTCGAACCAGGCGGTGCCGCCCAGGTAGTTGGCCTTGGCGCCCTTGACCGGATCGGTCTTGATCGCGGTCGAGGAACCAGGCACGCCCTTGTCCACGGACGAGCCGGCATCGACCGGATCGTACCAGATGCCGTTTTCCTGGCCGACCCGGCTCAGGGTGCGTTTTTCATGGAAGCCCTGGACCATCACGGCCAGGTTGCCGGCCTCGTTCTTCCAGTTCACCAGGCCGTTGAACTGGCCATCGTTCTTGCCCGAATTTTGCGAATTGACGGCGCCCAGGCTCATTTGCGCGCTCAGACCCTTCTTGAAGTCCAGCGGTTTGCGCGTTTCGATGTCCACCACACCGACGGCGCCGCCTTCGAGCAGGTTGGCCTGCGAACCTTTGTGTACCGTGACGCGGCCGATCAGTTCGGACGGGAACAGGGAAAAGCTGACGCTGCGCCCGCCGCCGATGATGTTATCGGCAAACCAGTCGCCGCTCGAGACGGTGTGGCTGTTGAGGGTGGTGAGGGTCAGGCCGAACGGGGTGCCGCGCAGGGCGACCCGGTCGTTCTCGCCGAAGCTGCCTTCCGAGCCGCCGGCGGCGGCCACGCTCACGCCCGGCAGGCGTTGCAGGGAGTCGGCGACATTCTTGTCGGGCATCTTGCCCACGTCTTCAGCAGTAATGACTTCGACCATCGTGTCCGAATTGCGCTTCTGGTTCAGCGACTGTTGCATGGCGGCGCGAATACCGGTGACGACCACCACTTCGGTCTTGGCGTCCGGGTCCACCGCCGGCACGGTTGCGGCCGCTGTCGCCTGGGCTTGCGCCTGGGCCGACATCGCAATACTCAACACCAGAACAGCTGCCGCCGACGCTACCGGCGTCAGGCTGGTCGATACAGGACGCTCTGCGTTCTTATTCACTACTGACTGATTGCGCTTCATTACTTCCCCCTTGATGTTGGCTCCGTGAGTAAGCCAGTTCATTTTTAACAACGACTTTTTATGTGCTACGGGTACCACCACGTCTAAAACCAATCTAACGCCAATATACTCCTCTTTAATACCAGAACACTACCAGTTATGTGATTTTTTTCATATGTTGTTTCGTTAATACACGGGTGGACTGGCATTTTGGGTAAGTGGTCTGGTCATTGCTGGCGAATCTGGCCTAGTTACAAGAGGGAGGGGTATTGCGCCGGTCTTTTTTTGGTATTATCGTTATATGCAAATACGACAACTGCATGATGTGGCGGAATTGCGCCATCGACCGGGAAAAGTGGTCCCATCCTTACAAAGAAAGCGCCCTTGGTATGACATCGCTCGCCCAAATCATGCAGACGCTGGCGCAGACCAGCTCGCAGCCGCTGTACCAGCAATTGCAGCGCGCCTTGCGCGAAGCGATCGACCAGCGCCTGTTCGGGCCGGACGAAGCCTTGCCGGCCGAGCGCCAGCTGGCGCTGGACCTGTCGATCTCGCGCATCACGGTGCGCAAGGCGATTGACGGGCTGGTGAGCGAGGGCTTGCTGGTCAAGCGGCCCGGCTCGGGCAACTTCATCAATACGCGGATCGAAAAGAATTTTGCGAAGCTGACCTCGTTTTCGGAGGATATGCGGGCGCGCGGACGCACGCCGCGCAGCGTGTGGCTCAAACGCTCGGAGGGCACGGTGACGCCGGAAGAAGCGTTGCGCCTGCGCTTGTCGCCGGGGGCGCCGGTGTACCGCTTCAACCGGATCCGCTACGCCGATGAACTGCCGATGTGCCTGGAGTACGCGACCATTGTGGCGTCCTGCCTGCCCTCGCTCGATGTGGTGGGGGTGTCGATGTACGAGGCG
Organism: Massilia genomosp. 1; assembly: GCF_011682185.1. Classification (NCBI taxonomy): domain Bacteria; kingdom Pseudomonadati; phylum Pseudomonadota; class Betaproteobacteria; order Burkholderiales; family Oxalobacteraceae; genus Massilia; species Massilia genomosp. 1. Next base: position 28,348 of record NZ_WHJF01000077.1, on the reverse strand, counting down.
CTGGAAGCGACCGGCAACCGGCCCACGCGCGCGCTGCAACGGTTATCGGCGCTGCTGCTCAACGCGGAACAGGCCAAGCTGTTGCAGTCGAAGGAAGGCGATGCGGGATTGTGCGTGGAACGGCTGGCGTTCTTGCGGGACGGCCGGGCGGTGGAGTTTTGCCGCTCGTACTTCAGGGGGGATATGTATGATTTCGTGGCGGAGTTGACGACGGCGTAGTTGTCGGTCAGCCAGAGACGCAACATCCCGCCTTGCTGATCAATGCACATTGATCTGGCGCACGGGCAGGCGCGATCATGTTCGATACAGTATGCGGCGTAGCCGTTGGCGACCGGCCATCCCCGTCATTTGCACAGGACTGTCTCGGCGCCTGCTTCGCGGCCGACTACCCCGAGGTAAGACGAGATGACCTTGCAAACGACTGAGTTCTTCCGCACGCATCTGGCTCCGCTTTACCGACAGTTGCTTACGCATCCCATCACAAAGAACTATCTATCCGGCACGGCTATTCGCTATGACGGGAAAGTCCTTGTCGATGCGGATAGGTTCACCTTCCCATTTTGCACCTTGTCAACGCTTGAGCTCGCCCATTTGTTTTCGATCTTCAACAGCAGTCGTGTACACGTTCAAGCTCAACATTCCCATAACGCCGACGAAGCACCACCAGGGCTCTACGTCACTGTGATCAACACCAAGGCGATACAAGTGCCGCATAAGAATAGATCAGGCATTTTTGTGGAAGAGACGGAGACAGTTGGTCTGTTCATCGACGGATTGCATATCGATCATTTTTTCCTCAACAAATACCTGACGCCGCCCATGCTCGGCACGATCGCTTTCACCCTGTGCGCCATGACGGCGCATAGGGCCGGGCTGAAGACAATCTCACTGATTGCCGCCGGCGGCAAGGGCTTCAACAGGCGTCACGTTGGCTTCAAGGTGTGGCCGAAGCTGGGATTCGACGCCAATCTACTGCCGGACGAAGTCAAAGCAATAGCGCATCTACAAAGCTGTCGGACAGTACAAGATGTACTTCAGCGCGATCCTGCATGGTGGGAAACAAACGGATCGCAACGCCTCATGACTTTCGATCTGAATGCGGTTCCTGGCACCTCATGGCAAAAGCTGCTACCCTATGTTCGTGCAAAAGCAAATTTTGGAGCGAATCATGGCTAAGACAGCCGCCGCCAAATCGATCAGCAAAAACACGCAGCCTGCTGAGGTTGTGGGACGGGTTTTTCCCATGTCTCTTCAAGGCATCCCGCGCGTCACCGCCCAGTCGCGAGCCCGCTTGGAAGCGGCTGCCAGGGTACCGGAGAACACCCGCGACTATCCAAAGCTAATCGTCGACTAGGCCGCTCAAGATCCCCACTGTTTGCACGTCGTCGTCGATTTCACCGTTGGCAAAATCGACTGGACTGTTCAAATCGCCGTCAAGCCGCCATCGACCGCCAGCTGATGCCCGGTCACGAACGAACTCTGTTCGGAACACAGCCACATCGCCGCATTGGCAATCTCGACCGGCTCGGCGAAGCGGCCCATCGGATGCACATTGCGCAGCTTTTTCTCGCGCAGCGGTTCGCGTTCCAGCGCACGGCCCATCATCGGCGTATTGACCACGCCAGGGCACACACTATTAATACGAATCCCCTCGCGCGCATACTCGGCCGCCGCGGTCTTGGTCATGCCCACCACCGCGTGCTTGCTGGCCGCGTAGATCGGCTGCGTCGGCGCGCCGACCAGGCCGGCCACCGAGGCGGTGTTGACGATCGTCCCGCTACCCTGCTTGAGCATCTGGCGGATTTCGTACTTCATGCACAGCCAGGTGCCTTTGACGTTGACGTTCATGATGCGGTCGAACAGCGCTTCGTCGGCGTCCGCCAGCGGCAAATGCTCTTCGTCGATGCCCGCATTGTTGAACGCGCAATCGAGCTTGCCGTAATACGCCACCGTCTTGTCAATCAGCGCCTCGACTTCCGACGCGCGCGTCACGTTACACTGTACGAACAGCGCCTTGCCGCCATGTTCGACGATCATCGCCGCCGTCGCATGCCCGCCGTCGACCGACGTATCGGCCACCACCACGCACGCACCCGCGCGCCCGAACGCAACCGCGGCGGCGCGCCCGATGCCGCCCGCCGCACCCGTGACGAGCACCACTTTTCCCTCGAACGACGACTCCTTCTGCTTCTCCCTGGCCATGATCCCACATCTCCGTATGTTCTGCGGAGGAAGCAAATACTTCCTCGAAGCAACAGAATACCGTAAACGTTGCTATCCCGCCAGCAAGTATTGTTCTGCTTACTTCTTGGGCTTGGCTTTTTCCTGGTCGCCCGCTATGACGACGCTCAGCGCGGCCGGGTCGATGGCCTTGAGGAAGGCGGCGTTTAGTTGTTCCAGCGACACGGCGGCGAGCTTTTGCTCGAAGCGCTCGCTCCATTCGAACGTTTTGCCGAGGTACAGGAGCGAAGTCCAGCCGCTCGCCAGCACGCTGTCTTCGGCGCGGTTTTGGGCGCGCTGTTGCAGCAGGCCCGATTTGGCCGCCGCCAGTTCGCCGGCGGTAAACCCCTTGGTGACGGCGCGCGCCAGTTCTTCGCGCATCGCCACATCGAGCTTGGCCAGGTTCTGCGGCGCGGCGATGGCGCTCATGGTCAGGCCGCCGGCGCGGTCAAGGTCGCCCGCGCCCAGTTGCGAGCCGCCGCCGTAGGACAAGCCATCTTTCTGGCGGATGCGGTTCATCAGGCGCGATTCCAGGCCGCCGTCGCCAAAAATGTAATTGGCCAGCATCAGCGCCGGATACGCCGGATCGTCGACCTGCAGGTCGAGGTTCAGGCGCGCCATGACGACGCCGTTTTCCTTGTCCGCGAGGTTGACGGTTTTCTTCAGGGGCGCGACCGCGGCGTTGGTGCGCAGCACCGGCGCGTAGCCGGCGCGGCTCTGCCACTTGCCGAACAATTCGTCGATCAGCGGCGCCACCGGCGCGGCGTCGAAGTCGCCCACGATCGCCAGTTCGCCATGCGAGGCGCCGTAGAAATCGCGGTAGTAAGCCTTTACGTCGTCCAGGCGCACCGCCTTGACCTCGGCGATCTGCTCGTCGAGCGTGCGGGTGGCGCGCACGTCACCCTTCGGATAATGGTCGAAGTGTTCGGAGAGCGTGCGCGCGGCCACCGATTGCGGCTCGCTGCGGCCCGACTCCAGGCTGACCAGCCATTGCTGGCGCAGCTGCTCGAATTCGGCTTCCGGGAAGGTCGGCTCCTTGAGCACGTGCGCCATCAGGCGCAGCGCCTCGTCCAGGTGGGTGCGCGTGGTTTCGAACTCCATCAGGCCACCGCTGATCTTGAGTTTGTCGAAGGCGTCCGACAACTGCTCGCGCGTGTATTTGGTGGTGCCGCGCTGAAGCATGGCGCCGGTCATGGCCGGCAGCATGCCTTTGCCGAACAGGCTTTTCTCGTCGCCCCAGTGCAGGTTCAGGTCGACCGAGACGGCTTCGCCGCGGTTCTTCTTGGGCAGCAGCGCCAGCTTCACGCCGCCCACGGTGGCCAGGGTGGTGCGCTTCATGATGTTGGCCTGGCTCGGGTCGAAGTCTTCCGACTTCTGGCTCGCTTGTTTCGGCTTGAAGTCTTTCATCACGCTGGCCAGGGTGGGCGCAGGCGGAATCTCGGCGCGGCGCGGGGCGTCGTCCGGCAAAAAGTGACCGGTGACGCGGTTGTCGCGGCGCAGGTAGCGCCCCGCCGCTTCGGCCACTTCGGCCGGGGTCATGCTGGCGATGCGTTCGCGCCCGACGAAGAACAGGCGCCAGTCGCCCAGCGCGATCACTTCGGACAAGGCCACGCCGACCTGCTGCGGGTCGTTCAGGCTTTTCTCGATGCTGTTGGTGTAGTTGCGCCGCACCCGCTCGATCTCGGCTTCGCTGGGCGGGGTCTTGACGAAATCTTCGACGGCGGCCGTGAGGGCTTCGCGCACCGGCTCGATCGGGTCGCCCTTCTTCACCACGGCCCCGAAATACAGCATGCCGGGCGCGTAGCCGGTTTCGGCGTAGGCGAAGACGTCGCTGGCCTTGCCGGGCTCGACCAGCAGCTTGTGCAGGCGCCCGGTGCTGGCCGCGCCCAGCACTTCGGAGGCGAAACTGAGGGCGTCGCTGTCGTCATGCAGGGCCGCCGGCACCTTGTAGCCGACCGCGATCATCTGCACGTCGCCCTGGCGGCGCACGGTAAAACTGCGCTCGCCGTCCTGGGTCGGCTCCACCGTCCAGAACTGCGGCAAGGCGCGCTTCGGTTTCGGGATGGCGCCGAAGCTTTGCGTAATCCAGCCCAGCGCGCGGGCCGGATCGAATTTGCCGGCCACCAGCAGCACCGCGTTATCGGGCTGGTACCAGGTGCGGTAGAACGCTTGCAGGTTCTCGATTTTGACGTTCTCGATGTCGCTGCGGTTGCCGATGGTCGAACGGCCGTAGCTGTGCCAGTCGTAGCCGAGGCTCTGCATGCGCTTCATCAGCACTTCGGCGGGCGAATTTTCGCCGCTTTCGTACTCGTTGCGCACCACCGTCATTTCGGAGTCGAGGTCTTTTTTGGCGATGTAGGAATGGACCATGCGGTCCGCTTCCATCTGCAGCGCCCATTTCAGGTTGTCGTCGCCGGCCTGGAACACTTCGTAGTAATTGGTGCGGTCGAGCGCCGTGGTGCCGTTGAACTGCATGCCGCGCTGCGAGAACTGCTGCGCGATATTGCGGTTGTTGGGCGCGCCCTTGAACATCAGGTGTTCGAGCAGGTGGGCCATGCCGGTTTCGCCGTAATTCTCGTGGCGCGAGCCGACCAGGTAAGTCACGTTGACGGTGACGGTCGGCTTGGACGAGTCGGGGAACAGCAGTACCTTCAGGCCGTTCGGCAGGCGATACTCGGTGATGCCTTCGACGGAAGGGCCCTGCACCACGCCTTTCGGCAACGGCAGGGCGAGCGCGGCGCCCGTAACGAGGTAAGCGGCGGCGCAGATCCAGCGAATGTGAGTCATGAGGTCTTTTTGATAGAGTGGACACGGTTTGCCGTCCCCGGCGCGAGCCATCATACCAGAGGGCGCCAAGCGCGCAGCCGGGCTACTGGCGCGCGCGTTTTTCGTGGCTTTGCTGGTGCGAGCAGATACGCGACAGTTCGCCCATTTCCTCGGCCAGGAATTCGAGCAGGTCGTCGACGCTGACGATGCCGCTCAGCCCGCCGCCGTTGTTGACCACGGGGACGCGCCGGATGCCGCGAAAACGCATCCGTTCGATCGTTTCGTAGACGTCGTCGTCTTCCGCCGCGGTCAGGAGGTCGGCGCTCATGATGTCGCCCACCAGCAGGCTGGCCGGATCGAGCCCGAGCGCAATGACGGACACCACGATGTCGCGGTCGCTAAGGATGCCGACCGGAATGCGTTCCTCGTTGATTTGATCTATGACAACAAGGTCGCCAACGTGATGCTTGCGCATCAACAAGGCTGCGGCCTGGACCGTTTCGTCGCCCTTGCAGTAACTCGATGGGACAGTGCAGATTTCGCCTATGCGCATGATGGTCTCCTGAGCGGCTCGGCGCTCGTGGCTTGCGCGCGCACAGATGGGCGCGCAAAGACTTAAATTAACGCGCTCTTTCTATTGCCGGTTTGATCTTGCTCAAAACACCGGTGATGCTTTTCAGATTTTAAGCTCCCCCGGTTCGGGCAGGATACAGGCGTCGATGATCTGGAGATCATTGTCCTTGGCGAAATTGAGGACGAAGTGGTAGGCCAGCGGTTCGAGTTTCTGGAGGTCGTTGTTGACCACCACGGCCTTGACGCCGTCGAGCATGGTCGGGCGTACGTAGGGCGAGAACTGGAGGTGGGCATTGCGGCCGCCCGAGCCTTCCGGGCGAAAGCAGGACATGACGCCGCACAGCCGCTCGGCCCAGTCGCTGGGGCGGAACTGCCTGCCATCGCTGGTGAGGCCAAGAATGAAAAACTCGTCGGCGAGTTTTTTCTTGCTTTCGGATAACTCGGCCATAGGGCGGGTCGTGGGAACAAGAAGATGCGTGGAGACGAAGGCGCAAGCGCCGGGCCAGTGAATCAGGTGCTGCTGTGCAACGCGAGTATTATATCTTATAGAAGAGTTGAGCTTGCAGAATGATGCGGCCTGGATGCGGGAGGCGCCCTCCAATGTCGCCGCCCCCCCCCACCACCACCACCACGTCGTTCCCGCGCAGGCGGGAACCCAATGTCGTACTGACGCCACTAGCGGATAAGCAAACTTGGGTTCCCGCCTTGGCGCGGGAAGTCATTTCTGCCAATGGCAGGAATGACGGTTTTCAGTTCTGCGGTCAATTCCGAAAAGTCGGGAGCGGCATTACGTCGCCACTTGCCCAATATTAGCCAAACCAACCGCACCCGACAACAGCAACAGCAGCAGCATCCATAAAAGCAACGCCCGCCACACCAATCCGACCGTGCTTTGCAGCGCACGCGCGTTCGGCTCTTCCCCCGGCATCACTTCCACCTCGCTATAGGTGCTGTCCACGGTCGCCGCATCCGGCGGCAAGACCTTGGAGGCATTTTCGTTCGGCGTGCCCAGGCGCACGCCCATGGCGCCGCCGCCGGCCGACAAGATAATCCCGCGCGCTTCGTCGCTCCAGCGATGGGCGAAATTGCGCCATGCATAAATGGCATCTTCAAAATTGCCCACCACCGCGAACGCGACCGCCGTCAAACGCACCGGCAGCCAGTCGATCCAGTAAAACGCGCGCGCGGCGAACTGGCCGAACGCTTCATTGCGCATGTGATCGGGTTCGTTCCACGCGCGCGCCAGGTATTCCGACACGCGGTACATCACCGCGCCGGCCGGCCCCAGGATCAAGAACCAGAAAAACACCCCGAACACATTGCGGTGCGTGGTCAGCAGCGACTTTTCGACCGCGATGCGGGCCACTTCCGACGCTTCCATGCCGACCGTGTCGATGCGCGCCCACTCCGCCAGCAGCGAGCGCGCGCCGGCCTCGTCGCCGCCGCTCAGCGCTGCCTGGATCGAACTGAAATAATGGCTGTAATGACGGAAACCCAGGGTCAGGTACACAATCAGCACATTCCACGCAAACGCGATGAACACCAGCTGGTAGTTGTACAGCAGCCAGGAAATCAGGGCGGTCGGGCCGACCAGCAGCAGGATCACCAGCACCCAGCCCATGCGTCCGTTGCTGGCGTCGCCCGCGTTGAACCAGCCCTCCATGCGCATCGCAAAACTCTTGATCTCCGCATAAATCAGATTGTCTGCCCGCAGCGGCTTGAGCTGTTCGATCAGCAGCGCGCAGAGAATGGAGAGAAATGTCATCGAAGGTCCTTTTGTACTTTTTGAAATGAAGCAGCAGAGCAATTCATCAATGCCCGCTACGATAGCGCAGAGCACCGATGGAATCAAACATATTGGCGCTGCGAGCCGGCAGGGGATTGCTCCCAGACCCACGCAGTAGCGCTAAATTCGGAGCCGTCATTCCCGCGCAGGCGGGAATCCAAGGCACCTTCGCGTAGCATGGAGGCCTTGGATTCCCGCCTGCGCGGGAATGACGGCTCTACATTTTTTGGCGAGAAGTGAGCATAAAAAGCCTTGCTCCGTTCAGGCACGCAGGAAGTGAAACAGATTGCGCAGCATGCCGGCGGTGGCGCCCCAGATAAAGAAGCGATCATACGGCATGGCGTAGAAGCTGCGCTGTCCGGCCCCTTCGGGCAGTTCCAGCGAGAGGCGCTGGTGGTTCATGCCGTCCATCAGGAATTGCAAGGGCACTTCGAAGATTTCGGCCACTTCGTTGGCGTCGGCGGCCAGCGCGAACGGCGGCGCGATCAGGCCCACCACCGGCGTGACCCGGTAACCGGTGCCGGTAATATAGTCGGGCAAGGTGCCGATCACCTCCACATGGCGGCGTTGCAGGCCGATTTCTTCCTCGCTCTCGCGCAGCGCGGTGGCAACGGCCGAGGCATCATAACTTTCGGCACGTCCGCCCGGAAAGCTGATCTGGCCCGCGTGCGCCGACAGATGCGCGGTGCGCACGGTCAGCAACATGGTCAGCCCGGCGGGACGCTGCACCAGCGGCAGCAGCACCGAGGCCGGCATCAATTCCTTGCGCCCGCCCCAGGATTCGCCCGGCGGCTCAGGTTGCCAGTCCGGCGGACTGGCGAAGCGCTGGCGCAGCCACGCCGGCGCGAGGCGCCCGGGGTCGAGCGCCGCTTCGCCACCGAGGGCTTCAACGGGTAATTTTTCTGGATCGAAAATAATCTTGGGCAAGGGTATTGTCCTTCAAAACGAAAAAAGGCATCCGGATCGGATGCCTTTTTTGCAACGCAGATGCCGATTACTTGGCAGCGGCTGGAGTTGCAGCGCGACGGTTTGGCAGTTTTTCTTTGATACGTGCCGATTTACCCGAACGCTCACGCAGGTAGTACAGCTTGGCGCGGCGAACATCACCACGACGCTTGACTTCGATCGATGCGATCAGCGGGGAATACAGCTGGAACGTACGCTCGACGCCTTCGCCGGACGAGATCTTGCGAACGATGAAGTTCGAGTTCAGGCCACGGTTACGACGGGAGATCACGACGCCTTCGTATGCCTGGGCGCGCTTGCGGGTGCCTTCGACCACGTTGACGTTGACGATCACGGTATCGCCAGGTGCGAAATCAGGAATAGTCTTACCCAGACGGGCAATTTCTTCTTGCTCAAGTTGCTGAATCAAATTCATTTTGAAGACTCCGATAACCATCTTGCTGGCGCTGCATTCGCCCAGTAGAGGATGGGGTTACTGATACAAGCGAGATTGCCTGCACAGTGGTACTGCACTAAGTAAGTGCGCATAAATTCTTGTAATTTATAGCTTCCATAAGCGGCGCCTTGCTGCGTTGCCCACCGCTAGCAGTACACGCACTGCGTCGCGGCGGGCGCCTTGCAAGGCATCCGCTTCTGTTCGCTATAAATCACAATAATTTCTGCACACTTACTTAGCAGATTTACAAACCTGCAAGAAACTTTTCATCGGCCTTGCTCAGCAATCCGGCGCTGCGCGCACGGGCCAGGAGATCGGGCCGCTTACTGGCGGTCGCTTCGAGCATGCGCTCGCGCCGCCACTTGATAATCTCGGCGTGGTTGCCTTTCATCAGCACCGGCGGCACCGCCACGCCTTCATACGTATCGGGACGGGTGTAATGGGGCGAATCGAGCAGGCCGTTGACGAAACTGTCTTCGAGCGCCGAGGCGTCGTCGTTCAGTACGCCCGGCAACTGCCGCACCACCGCATCCATCAGCGCCATCGCCGGCAGTTCGCCGCCCGACAGCACGAAGTCGCCGAGGCTGATTTCCTCGTCGACGCAGCGGTCCAGCAAGCGCTGGTCGACCGCTTCGTAGCGTCCGCACAGCACGATCAAGCCCGCTTCATCCTTCAAATCCATCACCCGGTCATGCGTCAGCGCCCTGCCCTGCGGCGACATGAACACCACGCGCGGCGCCGGCAGCTCGAGCATCACCTGGCGCTGCCTGGCGGCGCCAATGGCCGCTTCCAGCGGCTTGGCCAGCATCACCATGCCCGGTCCGCCGCCATACGGGCGGTCGTCGACGGTACGGTGGTTGTCGGTCGTGAAATCGCGTGGATTCCAGGTCGACAGGCCCCAGCGTTTTTGCTCGAACGCGCGGCGGGTCACCCCCGACTGCGTCAGCGCGGCAAACATCTCGGGAAACAAGGTCACGACATCAAATTGCATGGCGCTCCCGCCTTGTTGCGGTCTTAATAATCCAGACCCCAGTCCACCGTGATGGTCTTGCTTGCCTGGTCAACTGTTTTGACAAACTGGTCCACAAACGGAATCAGGCGCTCGGGCGCCTTTGCATCGTCTGTAGCGCCCGGCACCGGCGTGATGCGCAAAATCGATTGCGCACCGTTATGCATCATGTCGGACACCAGCCCCAAGGCCTCGCCTTGCAGGTTCACTACATTCAGCCCGATCAGATCGGACCAATAAAATTCATCGGCCGGCAGTTGCGGGAACTGGCTGCGCGGGATGGAAACAGCGGCGCCTTTCAGCGCCTCCGCGGCATCCCGCCCGAGCGTACCTGCCAACTGGGCCACGACGTCGCCGCCGTGTATTTTCGCAGTCCGTACGGAGACGGATTGCAGGCTGGGTTTATCCAGCCACCAGGTTTTCACGCTCAGCAACCCATCCGCGTCGGTGGAAAACGGGGTGACCCGAATCGAACCGGTGACGCCAAAAGCGCCGGACACGTACCCGACTTGCGTCAGGTCGTCAGGGACTTGCACCCCGGATGCTGTACCGCTCAAACCCGGACCTGCTTAGGCTGCTGCTACTGGCGCTGCTGGCTGGCTGTTCACCAGACGTGCAACGGTTGGCGACAATTGTGCGCCAACGCCTTGCCAGTAAGCCAGACGGTCTGCGGTGATACGCAGGCCGACTTCGCCACCAGCTGCCATCGGGTTGTAGAAACCGATGCGCTCGATGAAGCGGCCGTCGCGGCGATTGCGCGAGTCCGTTGCAACGATGTTGAAGAACGGGCGCTTCTTGGCGCCTCCACGAGCTAAACGAATAACGACCATAATAATTCCAAAAAGTTGTGCTGGGCGGAAAAAGCCGACAATTATAGCGCGCAATGCCGCGCAGCAGCAAGCGTTAATGACAACAGGGCGCGCACTTCGGGGCGAAGCAAAGATTATCGCCTATTTTGGGGCGAACCGCCAACTGCATCGTGGGGGTATCGCCGGAACCATCGGGCAGCGGGCCGTGCGTTCCTTGCGGAATTGACCGATACTGCCAGCTTTCCCCCATCCGTCTACCGCCTCATGCCCCCATCGCACAAAAACAAAACCTTCGCCAGCTTCCTCGCCCTGATCCTGGGCGCCCTCGGCGCACACCGCTTTTACCTGCGCGGCAGCCTCGACAAGCTGGGCCTGCTGCACGTGGCCAGCCTGCCCATTGCCGGGCTGGTCATTGGCCTCGTGCCCGAGGCCAACTGGTTCTTCAAGATCCTGCCGCTGGTCGTCTCGGCCATCGTCGGCTGCATCGAAGCGCTGGTGATCGGCCTGATGCCCGACGAGAAGTTCGACGCCGCCTTCAACGCCGGCTCAGGCCGCAAGTCGGCATCGAACTGGCCACTGGCAGTGTTGTTGGTTTGCACAATGCTGGTGGCGGCGACGATGGGTATCTCCACCCTCGCCCGCCTGTTCGACCTGCTTTACACCGGCGGATCCTACGGCTGACGCGCATCCGGCGTCATCTTGCCATGCCGCTCGCGCGGCTTGATGTCGGCTTTCAGGCGCGCGGCGCGCTCCTCGCTTGACTCGATACGCAAGGCAGAGCGCTTGGCCATGCCCGATGGATAGAGCGCCAGATTGGCTTCCCAGCTCGCGCCCGGCTTCATCATGACGGGCGCCGGCAGGCGGTCCACGGCGGTCAGGTCGATCCACGGCGCAATGCGCTCCAGCACCAGCTTGACGCGCGGCCTGATGGTCGCCTCGCCGATGCGCCCGCGCTGGCCCCAGCCGATGATCAGTTCGCTGCCGGTGGGCTGGTTGGCATAGGCCACGTCGTAGTACACGTTATGGCGGTAGCTCATCATGAATTCCTCGAACAGCATCGCCAGGTCCTCGCGCGAACTGTCGGACTTGTAAACCGAGTAGGCGTAGTCGTCCGATGCGCGGTCGGCGCCGAAGAAACCGCCGATCTCGGCCGCCGTGTAGGACTTCTGCGCCGCCGTGGCCGTCTCACCCTGGTACAGCACCTGCCCCATGGCCAGCATTTCGGCCGACTGCAGCGGATACTGCACCGCCAGCGCGTCCGACGGCAAGGTGCGGCTGCCGACGCGCTCGGCGATGTTTTCCCAGATCGAGCGCTGCGGATTGACGGCGCGGTTGACCGACGGCAGGAAGTCATTGGCGTGCGCCAGCTCGTGGTACAGCAAGCGGCCCAGGTCGTACAGCAAGTCGTCGGTGGTGCGCGTCACGCGCGCGGTGGACGGATAGCTGCGGCGCGCGTTCTCGTTGTTTTTCACCGAACGGCCCAGCGGAATGAAGTTCAGGTCGTCGTCGAAGGCGGAGCGGTAGTCGGGCACCTCGGTGACCACGTCGCGCTGCTCGGCGCTCAGCCACAGGTTGTTGGCGTCCAGGTAAATCGCCCCGGTGCCGGCGCTGTAGAAACTCGGCCGCACATGCGAGCCGATCACGATGGCGGACGTGCTCGCCAGCAGGCGGCGGAAGTCGCTGTCGGGGTCCTGGGTCATCAGGAACTGCTCGAAATTGGCGCCCAGGAAGTCATGCGACACCAGCACCCGGCCCATGATCTGGGCCACGCTCGGCACCACGCCCACGCCCGCTTCGGTCTGCAGCGGCGGCAGCTCCTGCGCGCGGCACAGGGTGTTGTTGGACGAGGTATCGTAGTACACCTTGACATCGTAAGTACACTTGGCCAGCACACCGGCGTAGGCGCTGGCCTGGCGGTACGGATGCACGCGCGCGGTGGGCGTGCTGAACAGGGTGTCGGCGTTGCCGGGCACCTGCTGGTCGAGGCTGATCAACACGTCGTCGCTGTCCTTCAGGCCGCTGCTGGTGGTCATGGTGGCGCGGAAACGCAGCGCCACGTCGGTGCCGGAGGTGGGCGCCTTGAACATCAGCAACTTGTCCTTGGCGTCCATCGTCACGGTCGGGCCGCTGACCTGGGTCCAGACGATGCTGGCGATGGTGTCGCCGCCGGTCAGGGTCGGCCAGGCGCGCACCGAGGTTTGCACGTTGGGACGCACGGAATGGTCGGCGCGCAGGTTGATGAAGCTGCCGGCCGGGGCGTCGCCCACGGTCACCTCGGTCGAGAGCGACAGGCGCGCGCCGTCGGCCAGGACGACATCGGCGCGCAGGACGATCACGCCCTTCTCGCGCGTTTCGAACGACACGGTCGGGCTGCGCGCCGCTTGCAGCGTGACCGCCGGGCCGCTCACCTGGCTCCAGCTCACATCGGCCAGCGGCCCGCCGCACGAGAGCACGCTGGCGCCGCCGGCCTTGCCGGCAGCGACGGTTTTGTCGGCCACGATATAGGCCTTGCAGCCATCGGGCTTGACATCGCCCGGCGTGGGCGTAGGCGTGGGCGTAGGAGTGGGCGTCGGCACCGGGGTGTCGACCTTGCCGGGAACGCTGCTCGGATTGCCGCCGCCGCCGCCGCAAGCGGCGAACAAAGTGGCGATGGCCAGGGCTGCCGGAAGGCGCACTGCGTATTGACGAATGTTCAAGATATGTCCTGTTGGATAAGGCGAGCGCGGGATGTAAAGACCATCTCGCGATTATAAACAGATGGGCGCGGACGAAGCACATCCTTGCCGCGAATAATTGCTGTTCCCAAGTGATCTACAATGCGGCATGCCGCTCGTTGGCGAGCACGATAAACCGATCAGGAGAAGAAAATGATGAAACTCAATGTGGCGCTGGCGCTGGTACTGGCGCTGGGCAGCGTGACGGGTGCGGCGCAGGCACGCGGCGGCGACCATGACCATCATCGCAATGACGCGCGGGCGGTGTGCCGCGACTGCGGCAAGGTGACGGCGGTGCGCAGCGCGCGCCAGAATGGCCAGGCCAATGCGCTGGGCGTGGTTGGCGGCGGCGCCGTGGGCGGGCTGCTGGGCAATCAGGTCGGCCGCGGTTCGGGACGCACGGTTGCCACCGTGGCCGGAGCGATCGGTGGTGCGTATGCGGGCAAGAAGATCCAGGAACGCGCCAATGCGCGCACGGTGTGGACGGTGGATGTCCAGTACGACAACGGCCAGCGCCGCTCGTTCAGGTTCAACAACCAGCCGGGGATGCAGCGCGGGGATCGCGTGCGCAATGCGGGTAATTCGATTCGGCGGTCGTAGGGAAGCGGCCGCTCTTCCCGCTTAACTTTGAGTCGTCATTCCCGCGCAGGCGGGAACCCGAGTTTGTAGCGCAGCGTAGACGGCTCGAGGAACTTGGATTCCCGCCTGCGCGGGAACGACGGAACAAAGGTAGCGAATACGTAAAACGCTAACGGCTTGCTTAGAACTGCTCTTCCGTCAACGCCAGCACCCCCGCACTACCTTCCACGATCGCGATGCGCAATCCCGGCGCCTGCGTCAGGATGTGATCGGCAAAGAAGCGCGCCGTGGCGATCTTGGCCTTGTAAAAGCCCGCGTCGCCGGCGCCGCCATCGATCTTGGCCTGCGCCACCAGCGCCGCGCGCGCCATCACCCAGCCGCCGAGCACAATCCCGGCCAGCTTCAGATACAGCACGCTGCCCGAAAACACGCCCTTGATGTCGCTCTTCATGTTCGCGGCGACGTACTCCACCACCGCTTCGAGCGCCACGCTGCCGTCGGCCAGCGCACGATGGATCGCCTTGAAGTCCGCGCCCTCTTGCGCCGCCAGCAGCGCCTCGGTCTCGCGCACCTGGCCGATGATCGACTTGGCCACGGCGCCGCCGTCGCGCACCGTCTTGCGGCCCACCAGGTCGTTCGCCTGGATTGCGGTCGTGCCTTCGTAGATCGTCAGGATCTTGGCATCGCGGTAGTGCTGCGCCGCGCCGGTTTCTTCGATGAAGCCCATGCCGCCGTGAACCTGCACGCCGTCGCGCGTGACGTCCTGCGACATTTCGGTCGACCAGCCTTTGATGACCGGCACCAGGTACTCGTACAGCGCCAGGTTGGACGCGCGCACGGCCGCGTCTTGGTGGTGGTGGGCGACGTCGCTGATGCCCGCGCCTACATACGCCAGCGCGCGCGCCGCTTCGACCTGCGAGCGCATCGACATCAGCATGCGGCGCACGTCAGGGTGGTGAATGATCGATACCGGGCCAGCGGATCCGGCCAGGTCGCGCGACTGCACGCGGTCCTTGGCGAAGGCCACGGCCTGCTGGTAGGAACGCTCGGCCAGGCCGATGCCCTGCAAGCCCACGCCGAAGCGCGCCGCGTTCATCATGATGAACATGTATTCGAGGCCGCGGTTTTCTTCGCCGACCAGGGTGCCGATCGCGCCGCCGTTGTCGCCGAACTGCAGCACCGCGGTGGGGCTGGCCTTGATGCCCAGCTTGTGCTCGATCGAGACGCAGTGCGCATCATTGCGCGCGCCCAGCGAGCCGTCGGCGCCCACCAGGAACTTCGGTACGATGAACAGCGAAATACCCTTCACGCCCGCTGGCGCGTCCGGCGTGCGCGCCAGCACCAGGTGGACGATGTTCTCGGTCAGGTCGTGCTCGCCGTAGGTGATGAAGATCTTGGTGCCGAACACCTTGTAGGTGCCGTCGCCCTGCGGCACGGCGCGCGTGCGCACGGCGGCCAGGTCGGACCCGGCCTGCGGCTCGGTCAGGTTCATGGTGCCGGTCCATTTGCCCGACACCAGCGGCTCCAGGTAGGTTGCCTTCTGCTCATCCGAGCCGGCGGTCAGCAGCGCTTCGATCGCGCCGTCCGACAGCAAGGCCACCAGCGCGAACGAGATGCTCGACGCGTTAAGCATCTCGATGCAGGGCGTGGCCACCAGCTTGGGCAAGCCCTGGCCGCCGAAATCGACCGGGTGCTGCACACCCTGCCAGCCGGCTTCGGCAAAGCCCTTGAAGGCCTCCCTGAAGCCCTTGGAGGTCGTCACCTGGCCGTCGTGCCAGAAGCTCGGCTCCTTGTCGCTGGCATGGTTCAGCGGCGCGACCATGTTGGCGCAGAATTTCGCGTTTTCTTCGAGGACTGCTTCGACCGTGTCGGCGGTGGCGTCTTCGCAACCGGGCAGCATGTTGACGGTGGACAGTCCGGCCAGTTCGTTCATCACGAACAGCATGTCTTTCAGCGGGGCTTTGTAAGTCACCTTGATCTCCTAAAATTGCACTTCCAATGGACGTGTAGGGTGGGCACAGGGTTCCCGTGCCCACCCTACAGGTGTTGACTGCGGATGCTTTGCGGCTTTGCCGACGCGGCTTTGCCGACGCGGCGTTAGCCGAGTTGCTTGACCAGGTCAGGCACAACCTCGAACAGATCGCCCACGATGCCATAGTCGGCCACCGAGAAGATCGGCGCTTCCGGATCCTTGTTGATCGCGACGATGGTCTTCGAATCCTTCATGCCGGCCAAATGCTGGATGGCGCCGGAGATGCCGACCGCGATGTACAGCGATGGCGCGACGATCTTGCCGGTCTGGCCAACTTGCCAGTCGTTCGGCACGAAGCCGGCGTCGACCGCTGCGCGCGAAGCGCCCATGGCGGCGCCCAGCTTGTCGGCCAGCGGCTCGAGGATCTTGAAGTTGTCGCCCGAGCCCATGCCGCGGCCACCGGAGACGATGATTTTCGCGGCGGTCAGTTCAGGACGATCCGACTTGGCCAGTTCGCGCCCGACGAAGGTCGACTTGCCCGAATCGGCCACCGCGCCGATGGCTTCGGTGGCAGCCGAGCCGCCTTCGGCCGCGGCCGAATCGAAACCGGTGGTGCGCACGGTGATGACCTTGATCTTATCAAGCGACTGTACGGTGGCGATGGCGTTACCGGCGTAGATAGGACGCTCGAAGGTGTCCGGCGAATCGACCTTGGTGATCTCGGAGATCTGCGCCACGTCCAGCTTGGCGGCCACGCGCGGCAAAATGTTTTTGCCGTAGGCGGTTGCCGGCGCCAGGATGTGCGAGTACGATTGCGCCAGCCCCAGGACCTGCTCGGCCACGTTTTCGGCCAGGCCGTCGGCGTGGTGCGGGGCGTCGGCGACCAATACCTTGGTCACGCCGGCGATCGCGGCCGCCTGCGCCGCTGCGCCGCCGCAGTTGGAGCCGGCAACGAGGATATGCACTTCGCCGCCGCACTCGATGGCGGCGGTAACGGTGTGGTGGGTGCTTCCCTTGAGGGAGGCGTTGTCGTGTTCAGCAATGACTAATGCGACCATGATTTTTCCTGTATTTTTAGGTGAGACGGCCAGGCCGCGATCAGATAACTTTGGCTTCGGTGCGCAGCTTGGCGACCAGGGTCGCCGCATCCGGCACCTTGATGCCGGCCGAACGCTTGGCTGGCTCGACGACTTTCAGGGTCTTCAGGCGCGGGGCGATATCGACGCCCAGCTCTTCCGGCTTGACCACGTCGAGCGGCTTTTTCTTGGCCTTCATGATGTTCGGCAGCGTGACATAACGCGGCTCGTTCAGGCGCAGGTCGGTCGTGACGATCGCCGGCAAGGTCAGCGACAGGGTTTCCAGGCCGCCGTCGACTTCGCGCGTGACGGTCACTTTGCCGTCTTCCAGCACGACTTTCGAGGCGAACGTCGCTTGCGGCCAGCCCAGCAGGGCGGCCAGCATCTGGCCGGTCTGGTTCGAGTCGTCATCGATGGCTTGCTTGCCCAGGATGATCAGCTGCGGTTGCTCCTTGTCGGCCAGCGCCTTGAGCAGCTTGGCCACGGCCAGCGGTTCGAGCTCGGCGCCCGTTTCGACCAGGATGGCGCGGTCGGCGCCAATGGCCATGCCGGTGCGCAGGGTTTCCTGGCACTGGGTCACGCCGCAGGACACGGCCACCACTTCGGTGACCTTGCCGGCTTCTTTCAGGCGCATCGCTTCTTCCAGCGCGATCTCGTCGAAAGGATTCATCGACATTTTGACATTGGCGATATCGACGCCGCTGCCGTCGGATTTCACGCGCACTTTGACGTTGTAGTCGACCACGCGTTTGACGGGAACCAGGACTTTCATAGGGGTGCCTTTGGAAGAATGAATAGGGTGACTTGACTAAAGTGGCCTAGATTATAAGAGAAAAACCGTTTTCCCGCTAAATTTAAGCACGATCGTGCGATTTTTAGCTAGAGGAAAACACCTAATCATCGGGCTTTGTCATGAAATCGGGAAATTGTCTGAGGGAAAATCGCGGGGCGTGACGCTGCGCTGCCCCATCCGGGAGCTTATTTGCGGCGCATCAAAAAGATGAATTCGCGGCCGTTCTGGGTGTGGGAAACAAGTGCATTGCCGGTCTGCTTGGCAAAGGCCTGGAAGTCGCGAACGGAGCCGGTATCGGTGGCGACGATGCGCAGCACTTCGCCGGTTTCCATTTCCGCGAGCGCCTTCTTGGCCTTCAGGATCGGCAGTGGGCAATTGAGTCCCCGTGCGTCGAGTTCCTTCTGGTATTCCATGATCTCGCTGTCGAAAGTTGTATCGCTCATCGCTTGCTCTTAGGGTGGATTAGACTACTCACCCAACAAATATACTCCAAATCCGCAAATTTGACGCACCGCACCAATATTAAAATCGCTTGTTGCATGGTCACAACGACAATAACGGTGCTGCAATCATAATTGTAAGCTGCGTGTAAGAATCGTCTGAAGTGAAGTTGCCAGTCGGTACGCACCGTACTGTGACGCATGGTATATCACCTCGTCCCCGTGCATTCACCGTCGCCCCCGTGCATTCACCGTCGCCCCCGCGCCAAGGCGGCCCTCGGCGGGGGCCGCCTTGGCGCGGGGACGACGTACACATTACGCGCGTTCGGCCACCCAGACTGTCACGCCGGCCAGCGCCGCATCCAGGCCGCTCGGATCGGTGCCGCCGGCACGCGCCATGTCCGGCTTGCCACCGCCCTTGCCGCCCACCTGCTGCGCGACGAAGTTGACCAGCTCGCCGGCCTTGACCTTGGAAATCGCATCGGCCGTCACGCCGGCCACCAGGGCCACTTTGCCGTCGGCCACGCTGGCGAGCACGATGGCGGCCGTCTTCAGCTTGTCCTTCATCTTGTCCACGGCCTCGCCCAGGCGCGCGGCATCGGCGCCGTCGAGCACCGCTGCGACGACCTTGATGCCGTTCACATCGAGCGCCGTGATCACCAGTTCATCGACCTGCTTCGCTGCCAGTTTCGACTTCAGCGCGGCCAGTTCTTTTTCCAGCGACTTGACCTGATCCTGCACCTGACCGATGCGGCTGGCCAGTTCGTCCGGCGTGGTTTTCAGTGCGCCAGCCGCTTCCTGCACGCGGCGGTTAAGCGACTGCACCAGCGCCAGCGCGCCTTCGCCGGTGACCGCTTCGACGCGGCGGATGCCGGCGGCGACGCCGCCTTCACCGATGATCTTGAAAAGACCGATGTCGCCGGTGCGGCCCACGTGGACGCCACCGCACAACTCTTTGGACGAGCCGATGTCGAGCACGCGCACTTCGTCGCCGTATTTTTCGCCGAACAGCGCCATCGCGCCATGCTTGACGGCGTCGTCAAACGTCATGTTATGCGCGGCGGTGGCGTGGTTTTCGAGGATCTCGCGGTTAACAATGACTTCGACCTGCGCAATCTGGTCCGCCGTCAGCGGCGCGTTGTGCGAAAAGTCGAAACGGGTGCGGTCCGGATCGACCACCGAGCCTTTTTGCGCCACATGCTCGCCCAGCACTTCGCGCAGCGCCTTGTGCATCAGGTGCGTGGCCGAGTGATTGCGGATGGTGCGCGCGCGCCTGGCTTGGTCCACGTTGGCACTGACCGTATCGCCCACTTTGAGCACGCCCGACGTCAGCACGCCGTGGTGACCGAAGACGTCGGCCTGCACCTTGAGGGTGTCCTGCACGGCGAACGTGGCGCCATCGGATGCGAGCACGCCCTGGTCGCCCACCTGGCCGCCCGATTCGGCGTAGAACGGCGTGGTGTCGAGCACCACGATGCCGCCCTGGCCGGCCGCCAGTTCCCGCACCGCGCCGCCGTCGGCGTACAGGGCCACCACGCGGCTGGCGTGTACCAGGCTGTCGTAGCCGACGAACTTGTTTTTCTCGCCCGTGTATTCGACGTTTTTCTGCTTGACGCCAGCGACGCCGCCGCCGTTTTCCTTGTCGCGCTTCATGGCTTCATGAAAGCCCGCTTCATCGAAGTCGATGCCGCGCTCGCGGCAGATGTCGGCGGTCAGGTCGAGCGGGAAGCCATAGGTGCCGTACAACAGGAAGGCGGTGGCGCCATCGAGCTTGCCGGGGTTCTTGGCCAGCTGCGCTTCCAGCACTTTCATGCCGTTTTCGAGCGTCCGGCCGAAATTGACTTCTTCGGCTTCGATCATGTCGGCCACGCGCTTCTTGACCGCGGCCAGTTCCGGATAGGCCGCGCCCATCTCGATGTTGAGGTCTTCCACCAGCTTGAAGAAGAACGGTTTGGCCTGGCCCAGCTTGTGGCCATGGCGCAGCGCGCGGCGGATGATGCGGCGCAGGACGTAGGCACGCCCTTCGCTGCCCGGAATGACGCCGTCGACGATCATGAAGGCCGACGCGCGGATGTGGTCCGCGATCACGCGCAGCGATTTGTTTTCGAGATCAAGCGCGCCGGTTTCGCGCGCGGCGGCGCGGATCAATGCCTGGAACAGGTCGATCTCGTAGTTCGAGTGTACGTGCTGCAGCACGGCGGCCAGGCGCTCCATGCCCATGCCGGTATCGACGCACGGTTTCGGCAGCTTGTGCATGACGCCCGCTTCGTCGCGGTTGAACTGCATGAACACCAGGTTCCAGATTTCGATGAAGCGGTCGCCGTCTTCGTCGGGCGAGCCTGGCGGGCCGCCGGGAATGTCGGCGCCGTGGTCGTAGAAGATCTCGGTGCATGGGCCGCACGGGCCGGTATCGGCCATCTGCCAGAAGTTATCCGACGCGTAGCGCGCGCCCTTGTTGTCGCCGATGCGGATGATGCGCTCTTTCGGCACGCCCACTTCGTTGGCCCAGATGTCGTAGGCTTCATCGTCTTCCATGTAGACGGTGACGGTCAGCTTCTCGGACGGCAGGCCGTACACCTTGGTCAGCAGCTCCCAGGCGTAGTTGATGGCGTCGCGCTTGAAGTAGTCGCCGAAGCTGAAGTTACCCAGCATTTCGAAGAAGGTGTGGTGACGCGCGGTGTAGCCGACGTTTTCCAGGTCATTGTGCTTGCCGCCGGCGCGCACGCAGCGCTGCACCGAGGTGGCGCGGGTGTACGGACGGCTGTCGGTGCCGGTAAACACATCCTTGAACTGCACCATGCCGCTGTTGGTCAGCATCAGGGTGGGATCGTTGCCCGGTACGAGTGAACTCGAACGGACAATCGTATGGCCTTTGGATTCGAAGAACTTCAGGAATTTGTCGCGGATTTCGGATGATTTCATGTCGTATGGGCGTAAGAAGGCAGCATGCTATAAAAAAACGATTATAGCGTATGGAACCGGAGTAAACACCGGGCCGGGCGGCGCCGGCCGTGGCTTACGCGAAATCGGGCCCGATCAGGTCGATGCGGTCGGTGCAGAAGGCGTCCACGCCCCAGCCCAGGATCTCGCGCGCGCGCGCCGGATCGTTGACGGTGTAGCAAAACAGGCCGTAACCGGCATCCTTGACCTGCTGCGCCAGCGCTTGGGTCAAATGCTTGTGGTTGGTGTGGATCGCCACCGCCCGCAGCACGCCGGCCTGGTCTTGCCAGCCTTGCTCGAGGCGGTCGAGCAGCAAGGCGCGCGGCAGGTCGGGCGCGGCCTGCATGGCGGCCGCCAGCGCCAGCGGGCTGAAGGACGAGAGCAAGGGTACCCGGCCCGGCTTGTCCTGGGCGATCTCGCGTCCGAACAGGGCGCGCGTGAGGCTGGCCACCACCCTGCCCGTTTGCTCCTCGAAGCCGGGGGCGGGCTTGATTTCGATATTCATCCAGATGCCGTGGTCCTTGCAGAACTGGACGACCTGGGTAAACAGCGGCACTGTTTCGCCACGAAAGCCGGCGCCGAACCAGTTGCCGGCGTCCATGCCGACCAGCTCGGCGGCGTCGTAATCGAACACATTGCCGGAACCGGCGACGGTGCGCCCCAGGTAGGGGTCGTGCATGACGACCGGTACGCCATCGCGCGCCAGCATGACATCGAACTCGACCGCGCGAAAGCCGTGCGCGAAGCCGCAGCGCAGGCCGGCGATGGTGTTTTCGGGCGCCAGCTTGCCGCCGCCGCGATGGGCCAGGAATTGAGGGTAGTTCCACATAGATGCACCTTATCATAAAGCGTTTTTACCGGGCTCATTTGCCGCCGCCCCCCTTGGTCGCGCAAAAACGGCGCCGGTATGCGGCCGGCGACTGCCCGACATGGCGCTTGAACAGCGCGCCGAAGGTGGCCGCATCGGCGTAACCGACCCGTTCGGTCACCTGCGCCACGCTCAGCGAGGTCGACTCCAGCAGCAGCTTGGCCTTGCCGACGCGGGCCTGCTGCACATACGCCAGCGGCGTTTGCCCCGTTTCGTCCTTCATCCGGCGCAGCAAGGTGCGCTCGCTGACGTGAAACGCCGCCGCGATCCGCTTCAGGTGGTACGGCGCGGCCAGGCGCTGATCGAGCCAGGCGTACACGCTGGCGGCGAACGTGCCTTCGGGCCGCGCCAGCATGCGCGTATCGATGAAGGGCGCCTGGCTGGTGCGCCCCTCGTCCAGCAAACCCATGCGCGCCACGGCCCGCCGCACCCTGACGCTCGCGCCCTGCCTGACCAGGTGCAGCGCCAGGTCGAACGCGGCGGTAAACGAGCCGGTCGTGGTCACCCCGCCATCGTCGACCAGCATGGCGGCCGGATCGACCCTGGCCGCAGGAAAGCGCCGCGCAAGGTCGGGCGCAAACAGCCATGAGGTGGTGGCGCGGCGCCCGTCCAGCAAGCCCGCATCGCCAAGCAGGAACGCGCCGACGCACACGGCGGCCACCGGCGTGCCGCGCGCGAACGCCCTGGCGAGATAAGCCACTTCGGGGGCCAGCGCATCGATAGGCGCCATGCAGCCATGACGGTCGGCCAGGTCCATGCCCGGCACCACCAGCAGGTCGGGTGCGGCGACCGGTTTGCGCGTGCCGATCGGAATGCCGCCCGCCGCCCTGACCTGTCCGCCGCCGAGACTGGTAACGATGACCTCGAACAGGGGCGCCGCCGCCGCGTCGAGCGCGGCGCCGACCCGGTTGGCCAGCAACAAGGTATCGCACAGGCCGAATACTTCCATGCCCATGCAGCCGTGGTACGCCAATATCGCGATGCGCGTGGTTTTCATCTGGCGAGTATGCCATGAAAGATGGCGGTATCGCCACTTCCCCGCGCCGGCGCGCAAGCCGACAATGACGACTCACGACAGGAGAAACCCATGCGATTATCGATTTTGTTGTTTGACGGCTTTACCGCGCTGGACGTGGTGGGCGGCTATGAAGTGCTGGCGAACATTCCCGCCATGGAAGTCGAGTTCGTCTCCAACCACAGCGGACTGGTCGCCAGCGACACCGGCCGCCTCGGCATGGCCGCCTACCGCAGCTTCGGGCAGCTGGACGCGACCGATATCCTGTACCTGCCGGGCGGCCCCGGCGTGGCCGCCGCGCTCGGCAACGCCGCGCTGATGGCCTGCGTACGGCGCCTGCACGCGACCAGCGCCTGGACCGTCAGCATCTGCAACGGCGCCGAAATCCTGGGCGCTGCCGGGCTACTCAAGGGCAAGAAGGTGAGCACCAACTGGTTCGCGCGCGAGCATGTGGCCGCGTATGGCGCGCTGGTCGGCACCGAACGCTACCAGCGCGATGGCAAGCTCATTACCGGCGCTGGCGTTTCAGCCAGCATCGATGCCGCCCTCTTCCTCGCAGCCTTGATTGGCGGAGAACAACTGGCCCGAACGATTCAGCTCGGCATCGAATACTATCCCGCCCCACCCTTTGGCAATGGCACGCCGGATGAGCAGCCGCAGATGGCCAAAGACCTGGTCCGCCACGTGGAGCAGCACGGCGCCGCGCGGCTGGCGGCCCGGGTGATCCCGTTCTGAGCTGCGCCAGCGTGCCGCTTACAGCATGCGGACGAACGACAGCGGCGACACGAGGTAGGCAAAAGCGGCCATATTGCACAGCACCGTCCCCCAGAACGCCATTTGAAACGGCCGCTTGGACGACTTGTGCCGCAGCCACTGCTGGGCCATTACCGCGCCCGGCCAGCCGCACAGCAGTCCGAGCAGCAGAAGGGTGCGTTCCGGGGTGCGGCGCCGTGCGGCGCGCGCCGCCGCCTTGTCGCGCGCGTAGACGACAAAGCAAACGACGCTGGCGGGCAGGTACAGCGCGCCCGCCCACAGTGGAACATGCCAGGCGAGCACAGCGCCCGCGAACACGGCGCCAAACAACAGGATCGACAAATAGGGCATCGGCGGGAGCGTGGGAACGTGGGAACGTGAAAAGGCGCCAGCTTAGAGGGCGCCGGCTTGCCACGCAACCGTTTCCCGTAAATAGAGTAAACTTGCCCGATAAGCAAATTTCAGCCTCCAACGGTGCGCTGGCGTACAGATGCCGCGGGCGCGCCGGCCTAAGCTCCCGCATCGGCTTCGCGCTGGCTGGCAGCGCTGGTCTTCTCAATTTCAGTGGAGGTTATATGGCTTTCGATCTTGGCAATCTGTTACAGCAATACCTGGGCGGCGCCGCCGGCAACAATGGCGGGCGTGCCGTGGACGACTTCGACCAGGTCGCGCAGAACGCGCCGCGTAGCACGGTGGCCCAGGGCGTGTCGGAGGCATTGCGTTCCGACCAGACGCCGCCGTTCCCGCAAATGATCGGCCAACTGTTCGGCCACAGCGACGCCAACCAGCGCGCCGGCATGCTCAACCAGCTGATCAGCAACGTCGGCCCTGGCCTGCTCAGCTCGATCGCGGGCGGCGCCCTCGGCAACCTGTTCCGTGGCGGCGAGACGCCGGCCGCGATTACGCCGGAACAAGCGGCCCAGCTGACGCCCGAGCAAGTCCAGCAGATCGCGGAAGACGCCGAACGCAACAATCCAAGCATCGTCGACCGCATGGGCGACTTTTACGCCGAGCATCCGACCCTGGTCAAGACCATCGGCGGCGCGGCGCTGGCGATCGTGCTCGGCCGCATGGCCGAAGGCATGAAGCACTAATCCGTTTCAATTCATTCACCAACAAAAAAAGAGGTATTCCATGGGCATTCTCAGCAATATTTTCCACAAAATCTTCCCTTCGTCGCACCCGGCCGTCCAGCCTGGCGCCACCCCGGCGGCGCCAGCCGCAGGCGCGGCCCCGGCAGCACCCGCGACGGCGCCAGCTGCCGCCCCGGCAGCGGCCTTGGACCAGGTCGATGTGGAAGCCATTCTCAACGGCATGCCACAAAGCCAGAGCCTGAACTGGCGCACCTCCATCGTCGACCTGCTGAAACTGTTGAACCTGGACAGCAGCCTGCAGTCGCGCAAGGAACTGGCGGCCGAGCTCCACTTCACGGGCGACACCAGCGATTCGGCCTCGATGAATATCTGGCTGCACCGCCAGGTCATGAACAAGCTGGCGGCCAATGGCGGCAAGGTGCCGGCCGACCTGAAGGACTGATGACGAGCAGCGTGCCGGGCGGGACTGCGGTCCCGCCCATCCCAGGACGAAAAAAAAACGCCGCCGGGCGATCGACCCGGCGGCGTTTTTTATTGGCGCTGACGATTTACACGAACAGCTTGTCGTAGGCGGCCAGCAAGGTCTGGTGCATGGCGCTGCCCTGCATGTCGGCGCCGAGCGTGTCCAGCCCGAAGAAGCGCTCGCTACGGTCGAGCAAGGCCGCGGCCTGGCGCACGGTGTCTTCGCCGTACAGCAAGACCATCGAGCGGCGGTAGTTATCCACATCTTCCACATTGAGCATGCTCTCGATGCAGCGGTATACGAGGCGGCGCGCCGGGGCCAGGTCCTTGAAGTGGTGGATCCAGTCGCAGCCTTCGAGGATGCCGTCCTGATCGCCCACCGCCAGCGCCAGCAGCGTTTTCAGCTCGCCGATGCGCAACTGCTTCCACGGCGTGCCGAGCGGAATGGCCAGGCCCAGGATTTCCCACAGCGGACGCTCGTCGTTCACGTTCATGGTCTGCAAGTCTTCCAGCAAGGCTGCGCATTCTTCCTGGCTCAGGGTATCGAGGCGCACCAGCTTTGGACGGATCAGGTTGCCGATACTATTGTTTTCCCATTCCAGGTCTTCCACCGGATAAATTTCGGAGAAGCCCGGCACCAGGATGCGGCAGCTGTACGCGCCCTGCTCGCTGAAATCGGCCACGTAGATATCCTTGCCTTCGCCATGGATGCAATCGACCAGCCAGTTGTAATCTTCTTCGGTGGTGGTGCTGAAGTTCCAGTCGACAAACGGGTAATCGGGCGTGTCGCCCATGAAATTCCAGCTGATCACACCGCTCGAATCGACAAAATGGATTTCCAGGTTGGCCACCGCGTTGATCTCGCTCATGTCGAAGCCCGGTTCCGGGAAGCCTTCCAGCGAATCGAGCGCGCGGCCCTGCAGCAATTCGGTCATGGCGCGTTCCAGCGCGATCTCGAAGCGCGGGTGCGCGCCGTAGCTGGAGAACACGCCCTGGTCTTTCGGATGCACCAGGGTCACATTCATCACTGGATACTTGCCGCCGAGCGAAGCATCCTTGACCAGGATGCCGAAACCGGCGCGGCGCAAGCCATCGATGCCGGCCTTGATGTTTGGAAAGCGCGCCAGCACCTCGTCCGGCACTTCCGGCAGGCACAAGCCTTCGCTGATGATGCGGTACTTGATCTGGCGCTCGAAAATTTCGGACAGCGCCTGGCTGCGCGCTTCCATCATCGTATTGCCGGCGGCCATGCCGTTGCTGACATACAGGTTGCCGATGATATTGACCGGGATAAAAGTTTCGCTATCGTCACGCAGGCGCTTGTACGGCAGCGCGCAGATACCGCGTTCGACGTTACCCGAGTTCAAGTCGACCAGCACCTCGGCATCGATTTCGCTGTCGGGATTATAAAAGGCGTGCAGTTCCGGATTGAGCATCCCGGCCGGCCAGGCGCCGTCCGGCCCCGGCTTGAACCAGCGTTCCTGCGGATAATGCACGAAAGGACGATTGGCACGTGTTTCGCCGAGGTGAAAGTGGGTCCAGAAATAGTGGGTGCCGAGGCGTTCGAAGAATTCGCCGTAGGCACTGGCGCGCGCGGCCAGCTCGGTCGCGCCCTTACCGTTCGAAAACAGCATCGGACAATCGTTATCCTTCATATGGGTCGACCAGATGCCGTCGACCTCATGCAGCAACGACGACTCGTTCAGATGAAAACCGCGCGCGGCCAGCTTGGCCTGCATGGTGTCGATGGTCGATTCGAGGGCGGCGTCTTTGCCTGGAATGAAGGTTTTCATGCGAATTCTCTGTTAGGTGGGGGCACTGCGAAAAAGGCGGAGGAAGTCGGTACGCATCATACAGCAACAAAAACGACAAGCGAACGACAACCGGGGTCAGAGCTTTAATTAGAAATGTTTCTAATTAAAGCTCTGACCCCGGTTTGGCGCTGTTGGGCGCCGGAAACGCGTGGAGGCGTCAGTTAGGCTTTTTTGTTGCGGCGGGTGGTGAATCCGACTACTGCCAGGCCCAACAGGAACAGGGCGTAGGTTTCCGGCTCAGGTACCGGGGTCACGTCGACCGACACGGCATCGAGGTAGGAACCGTAGGTCGGCGACGAGCTCGGGCCAACCGATTCGAAACGCAGCTTGGTCAGCGCGCTGGTGGCGGCCAGGTCGGTGATGCTGAAGAAGCTCCACTGGCCATTGGTGCCGCCCATCAGCAGCGAATCGTTCAACTTGGTGTCGCCCCAGTACACATTCATCGCGCTGTTGGCGCCGCCAGCGGTGTCCGGACGACCCGAGAAGGCGAACGAGACCGAGTACAGGCCGGCTGCCGAGGTGTCGATCATTTGCCACACCGAGCTCAGGCCGGTGCTGTTCAGTTCCAGGTACTGGCGGCCATTGGCTGCGTACGGGTTGAAACCGGCGATGCCGCCCTGCTTGGCGCCTTTTTGGATTTCGAAAACGCCGTTGCTCGAGGTCCAGCCGTTGACCGCGCTGAATTGCTGCCACGAACCGGACGACTTGTTGATTTCGAAGCTGCCGTTGTTGACGAGTTCAGCGCGGGCTGCGCCGCTGACGAGCATGGCGGCGGCGAACAAGCCGCTCAGAAGTGCTGTGAATTTCATGAATATCCTGATCTGTTGAATTAAGAGAAACTATTGTTACGTAATTGATAGCGAAGCATATCATTGATCCATATCATCTTTGTACACCGCTAACAAAAATTTCCTGTTTACCAGCAAATCTACCTTCTTTGTTGCCATCGCCGCGCGCTCGCGCAGCAACAAACTGAACTTTTCGGCGGCCCCGGATATCTAATTTGTCAGATTGCTTAAATGTTATGAGTGAGCCTATGCAAACATCTGACAGCGATGCAGCATGCCAGCCGCTCGCCCTCTGGGGCGGGCTCGAATGCACGCTCAACCGCGTGCGCGAAAACTACTTCAGCCAGATAGCCTGAATTTTGCACAAAAAAGGGCAAGAATGCCGTAAGTGATTGATAGAATGGGAGTTATCTAAAAACCTACCCTATCAGCACGAACACACCTTGCCCGACATGAATTCTACCCCAGAGCAGCT
>NZ_WHJF01000076.1:0-33719 GCF_011682185.1 Massilia genomosp. 1 | reverse complement strand
CATCCCGCCTCGAAGGTCGAGCAGCTGACACCGCGACTGTGGAAACAGCATTGCGCCGACAATCCGCTACGCTCGGACCTGCACAGATTTAACGGCTGATCTACAACGCCGCTCAGCTACCGCTTACTGGCGTCAGATACCAGTAACAACGCGCCTCGGCACGGGATCGCCGACCTCTACTCACGAAATATCCGGGCTAGCCCACACGCCGATCACCCCGTCAACCACGTTGACGAGTTCCTGCCCTGGCATTGCGCCGGGCAGCTGGCCACTGCCTGAAAAACACTCCGCTCATGTGGTCGCAGGCCAGTCGATTAGGTTCATTGCAAGCCATTTGGCCGAGCACCTTCAACCATCAGCACTCAGCAAATGCGCGGGTGCCATTCGGGAGAGTTCATCAAATCGGCAAATTGGGGAAAGTCGAATCAATTCAATGCGGCCCACCTTCCAAACCGTCAAGCTTGAGTAGCTCGCCAGATTTGCGCTGCGCGTTCCACAATCAGTACATGTCTGTTGACCAAGAGTGAAAGTTAACGTAAAAGTAAGCCTTCTCCCGCAATCGATTGATAGAAAAACATGAAAAATCTTGCCACCGGCTTAGTGCTTTGTCTTGCCACCGCTTCCGCTTCCGCAGAAGTACTCACCTTTGATTATGTCGCCCTCGCGAGTAAGACAGTCTACTTTTACGATGGTACAGAGACTACCGTAGCGAGCGTCAGGGTAGATGGTTCAACGATCAATACTGGCGATACGCTCCGTGGCTCTTTTAGCATCGATCTGACGACCCCGCTAACTTACTATCACCAAACCGACAATCAGGTGAGTGGAAGCTACAATACGAAAGAAGCGGGGAGCCCGAATTTGATCGGTTTCTCCGATCTGCAATCGGGCTATGGCTACACTCCACACACCGACGAATTTTTACACCTTACTATTTATGACGGGGTCCCAGGACTGAGGGAGGATGCGATGGTTATGGGACATGGCTCGGGGCCGCATAGCATCCAGTTGGTATTCAATCAGGATGCAGGTACGCTGTTTTCCAGCACCAGTCTTAACGTAACCCGTTCGCTGGTCGGCGCCAACGGTGTCTTGTCATATTCGTACACCGACTATTCACGCGATGGAACTGTCTCTATCGTCCGGGCGGACCTTACCTCCCTGACATTGCGTTCGGTCTCGCCGGTGCCGGAGCCGTCCGTTTACGCCATGTTGTTGCTGGGCGTGGCAACGGTAGCTGCTATCGGCCGTCGTCGACGTCAAACAGCGCGCATTGGGTAAAAAGGAGGGTTCGCTTTGGCGAGTGCGGCGAAGACGATCAGGTGGGCGGTGGAGTCCAACGCTCGGAATCTCAAGCGCCGCATAGCAAGCTGATTGAAACTGCATGCGAAATCTGCGAGCGCGTTATGGCCGACAATCTCGCATGCGTCTTTTCAGTTAGTCCAGCGAATGTGAGTGCTGAAGTCAGGGTGAAACAAAAAAAGCCCATGTGGCCAGATCGAGGCACACATGAGCTTCTGCAAAGGGCAAGTAGCCTTGAGGCACCTGCGGCAAACTTTATTGTTTTGTGTCTGACTTTATTGTTTTCCCAAAATAGCGAGCCCAGCCAGCAAGCAGTCTTACTCCACCGTCACCGACTTCGCCAGATTGCGCGGCTTGTCCACATCCGTGCCCTTGGCCAGCGCGGTGTGATACGCCAGCAACTGCAATGCCACCACGTGCAGGATCGGGGACAGCAGGCCATAGTGTTCCGGCAAGCGGATCACATGCAGTCCATCGCCCGAGGTGATGCGCGAATCGACGTCGGCGAACACATACAGCTGGCCGCCACGCGCACGCACTTCCTGCATGTTCGATTTCAGCTTTTCCAGCAGCGCGTCATTCGGCGCAATCGTCACCACCGGCATTTCATCGGTCACCAGCGCCAGCGGGCCGTGCTTGAGTTCACCAGCCGGATACGCTTCGGCGTGGATGTACGAAATCTCCTTGAGCTTCAACGCGCCTTCCAGCGCGATCGGATAGTGCATGCCACGGCCCAGGAACAGCGCATTGTCCTTGCGCGCAAAGTCGTCGGCCCAGGCGATGATCTGCGGCTCCAGCGCCAGCACGGCGGCAATCGCCACCGGCAGGTGACGCATCTGTTTCAGGTAGGTCGCTTCTTCCTCATCGCTCAGACGACCATTGACTTGCGCCAGCGTCAGGGTCAGCAGGAACAGCGCGGCCAGCTGGGTGGTGAAGGCCTTGGTCGACGCCACGCCCACTTCCACGCCGGCGCGGGTGATGTACGACAGCGCGCATTCGCGCACCATGGCGCTGGTGGCCACGTTGCAGATGGTCAAGGTATGCACCATGCCCAGGCTGCGCGCATGCTTGAGGGCGGCCAGGGTGTCGGCCGTTTCGCCGCTCTGCGAAATCGTCACCACCAGGGTGTTCGGATGCGGCACGCTGTCGCGGTAGCGGTATTCGCTGGCGATCTCGACCTGGACCGGGACCTTGGCCACCGATTCCATCCAGTACTTGGCGGTCAGGCCCGAGTAGTAGCTGGTGCCGCAAGCCAAAATCAGCACGCGGTCGATCTGCTTGAAGACCTTGAACGCGTCGTCGCCGAACAGTTCCGGCATGATGCCGGTGACGCCTTCGAGCGTGTCGCCGATGACGCGCGGCTGTTCGAAGATTTCTTTCTGCATGTAGTGGCGGTACGGACCCAACTCGGCCGCACCGGTGTGCGCATGCACGGTTTTCACTTCGCGCTCGACTGGTTTACCGTCGACGTCGACGATCCAGACTTTCGACAGTTGCAGGTCGACCACGTCGCCTTCTTCCAGGTAGATGATCTGGTCGGTGGTGCCGGCCAGCGCCATGGCGTCGGAGGCGACGAAGTTCTCGCCCTGGCCGATGCCGACGATCAGCGGCGAACCCTGGCGCGCGGCGACCACGCGGTGCGGCTCTTCGCGGCTGAACACGGCAATCGCGTAGGCGCCGTGCAGGCGCTTGACGGCCAGCTGGACGGTCTCGAACAGGTCGCCGCTATACATGTGGTCGACCAGGTGGGCGATGACTTCGGTATCGGTCTGGCTCTGGAACACATAGCCGAGGGCGGTCAGTTCGGCGCGCAGTTCGTCGTGGTTTTCGATGATGCCGTTGTGGACCAGCGCGATGCGGGCGTTCTCTTCGGTTGGCGAAAAGTGCGGGTGCGCATTGTGCGACGCCGGCGCGCCGTGCGTGGCCCAGCGGGTGTGGGCGATGCCGGTGAAGCCTTGCAGGCCCACGCTGGCGATCTGGGTTTCGAGGTCGGCCACGCGCGAGGTGCTGCGCGAACGCACCAGCTTGCCGTCAACGTGCAGCGCCACGCCGCACGAGTCGTAACCACGGTATTCAAGGCGCTTGAGGCCCTCGACCAGGATGGGAGTAATGTTACGTTGTGCTACTGCTCCGACGATACCGCACATGATGACCTCGATGTAGAAATGATTGAATGCGCAGATCGTAGTTGAGCCAGCATGAAATATGCTTTCTAATTTGTTATATTGTTGATATATAATTTCATCAAGCAGTTTGCATGAATTATTCTTTCATTTATCAGTCACATCCTTTGCGGATCATCAAACGCCATGCTTGCCAATGAACTCGATGACGTCGACCGTCGCATCCTCAATATCCTCCAGCTTGATGCATCGCACACCAACGCGGAGCTGGCCGAGCTGGTCCATGTGTCGCCGCCGACCTGCCTGCGCCGCGTCAAATACATGAACGAGGGCGGCATCATCGAGCGCCAGGTGGCGATCGTCTCGCCCGACAAGGTGGGCGCGCGCCTGACCGCCATCGTCGAAATCACGCTCGATGTGCAGGCCGCCGAGCGCATGGCCGAGTTCGAGCAGCACGTGGCGGCCGAAGCGGCCGTGCTGCAATGCTACCGGGTCGCGCCCGGCCCCGATTTCGTGCTCATCGTACAAGTGGCCGACATGCCGGCCTACCACGCGCTGGCGCACCGCCTGTTTGCCACGCGCACCAATGTGCGTAACGTCAAAGCCTATTTCTCTACCTTCCGCAGCAAGTTCGAAACCCGCATCGCCGTCTGATTATTGCCATTGAGCAATCTCAACGGCTTCCCGGCCGAAACAGGTTCTACTGAGCAATGCCGCGCGTCCACCGGGCGATGCGTACACTGACGAGGCGGGAGGTGGACCGATGGATGCCATTCTGGAACACGACGGGCCGATGCCCCCGGCGCCCAAGCCGCCGGGCGACCTGGTGCGCCTGGCGCGCGTACACAAGTATTACGGTGGTGGCCTGTCCGGCGTGCATGCGCTCGACGGCGTCGAGCTGCAGGTGGGCGAGGCGGAGATGGTGGCCATCTGCGGCCCCTCGGGCAGCGGCAAGAGCACCTTGCTCAACCTCATCGGCATGCTCGACCATGCGACCGAAGGCAGTATCGTGATCGCCAAGCTGCTCATTGCCCGCTTGCCGGAACAGGCGCGCGCCGACCTGCGCAATGAAATGATGGGTTTCGTGTTCCAGGCGTTTACCCTCATTCCGGTGCTGACCGCGCGCGAAAACGTGCTGCTGCCGCTGATGCTGCGCGAATCGCTCACGCCCAAGGCCTTGCGCGCCGCCCACGCGCGCGCCAGCGACCTGCTCAACCAGCTCGGCCTGGCCGCCCACGCCGATACCTATCCGCCGCGCCTCGACCCCAGCCAGAGCCAGCGCGTGGCCATTGCACGGGCGCTGATGAGCAGGCCGCGCCTGGTGCTGGCCGACGAGCCCACCTCGCGCCTGGACAGCGCCAGCATCCGCCTGGTGATGGACCTGTTCGTCCAGCAGCAAAACGAGCACGGCACGACCTTTATCATCGCCACCCGCGACCAGCGCCAGCTGGTGCGCATCACCCGCACCTTGCAGTTGCAAGAAGGGCGCTTGCACGTCGCCGTGGGCGACCTGGAACGCCAGCCCTTCCGGGTCCGCTTATGAGCCCGTACCGCTTGGCCTTGCGCACCCTGGTGCTGGGCCGCCCGCGCAGCGTGCTGGCGACCTTGCTGATCGCCGCCAGCCTGTGCGTGCTCGATCTGTTTGCGGGCAGCATCGCCAGCACCCGCGCCGGGATCGCGTACCAGGCCGTCATCGTGGAACGGATGGGCCACCTGACCGTCCTGCCCGTCGCCGCGCCGGGCGCGCCGCGACAACTGCGGCGCTTCAGTGCGGACGAAGCGGGGAGGGTGCGCGCCTTGCTGGACGGCATGAAAGGGATCGCGCTGGTGGTGCCGGAAGTGAGCGTGTCCGGGATTGCCGCCAGCGCCGAGCACTCGGCCACGTTTGCCGGGCTGGGCGTGCCCGACGCGGCGGCGCCGGGGCTGTTGCAGGCGGCGCCCGGCAAGCTGCAGGCGCGAACCGGCAACGGCGTGGCCATCAGCCAGGCCAAGGCTGCGGCGCTGGCGTTGCGGGTCGGCAGCGCGCTCACGCTCACGGCGGCCGTGCCGGATGCGGCGCCCCGGCGCGTGCTGGCGCAGGTGGTCGATGTGTACGCGGCGGGCGGCGGCGACGAGCAAGCCCGTTCGCTGCTGATGCCCTTGACGCTGGCGCAGGACTTGCTCGATACCGACAGCGTCGAGCGGTTTGTTGTTTTTTTGTCCGATCCGGCGCTGATGGAACAACAGCGGGGCGCGCTGGCGGGCGCGCTGCGCAAGGCGGGCGTCCAGGCCGAGGTGCGGACCTGGCAGGAGTTGTCGCTTGCCTACATGCGCGCGCGCAGTGCATCCGACCTGGCGTTCGACAGCATCGCGGGCATGGTGTTTGCCGTGATCGCGGCAAGCATTGCCGCCACCATGTCGATCAATGCGCTGGAACGGCGGCGCGAAGTGGCGACCTTGCGCGCGCTGGGCATGCGCAGCCATTCGGTGTTTTTGATGCTGGTGACGGAGGCGCTGGGCATGGCGATGATGGGCGTGGCGGCGAGCCTGGTCGGCAGCGGGGTCATTGCCTGGGTGATCAACCGGGTGAGCCTGGCGGACGGAGCGCCTCATGCGTTGCCGGGGGCGATGCCGGTCGAGCTCGATGTGAACCGGATGATGATGGCCGTGGTGGCGGTGCTGGCGGTGGCCTTGATGGCGGCGCTGGTGCCGGCGTTCAAGGCGGCAAGGGCGCATGTGGCGGCGGGGCTGGTGGCTTGAAACTGAACAACGTTGCTTGCGTGTAAACCGTCGCTCCCGCGCAGGCGGGAGCCCAAGTTAGGTCTGCCGGGTTCGGCGTGACAACTTGGACTCCCGCCTGCGCGGGAGCGACGTGTCGAAGGCTAATGACTCAACGCCTACAACCTGGGCTGGAGCAACTAAAACTTACTTCTTCACCTTCACCGGCCGCGTCCAGCTTTCAATCGTCATCTGCTTTGCGCGCGAGATGGTCAGCTTGCCGGCCGGCGCGTCTTTCGACAGGGTGGTTCCGGCTCCCAGGGTCGCACCCTTGCCAACCGTAACCGGCGCGATCAGCTGGCTGTCGCTGCCGATAAACGCATCGTCCTCGATCACGGTACGGAACTTGTTGGCGCCGTCGTAATTGCACGTGATCGTCCCCGCGCCAATATTCACGCGCGAACCAACCGTCGCATCGCCCACATAGGCCAGGTGATTGGCCTTGCTGTGCGCCGCGATCTGGCTGTTCTTGATCTCGACAAAGTTGCCGATATGGACGTCTTCAGCCAGTTCGGTCCCGGGACGCAAGCGCGCATACGGGCCGATCACCGACTTGGCGCCCACCACCGCATCTTCAATATGACAGAACGGTTTGATATTGGTTCCCGCCGCGATGCGCGCGTTGACCAGCACATTGTGTGCGCCCACGGAAACGCCGTCGCCCAGTTCCACCCGGCCTTCGAACACGCAGCCGACGTCGATGGTCACATCGCGTCCGCAGATCAGTTCGCCACGCACGTCGATGCGCGCCGGGTCCAGCAGGGTCACGCCTTTTTCCAGCAGCGCATGGGCAATATTGAGCTGGTGACGACGCTCCAGCTCGGCCAACTGCACCTTGCTGTTCACGCCGGCCACTTCCCACTCGGCCGAGGGATTGGCCGACACCACCGGCACACCGTCCTGCACCGCCTGCGCCACGATATCGGTCAGGTAATACTCGCCCTGCGCGTTGTTGTTCGACAGCGAACCGAGCCACTTTTTCAGGTGGCGCGTCGGCGCGACCATGATGCCGCTGTTGATTTCGCAAATGGCCCGCTCGGCTTCGTTGGCATCTTTTTCCTCGACGATGCGGGTAATCGTGCCGCCTTCGCGCACGATGCGGCCCAGGCCGAAGGGATTGGCCTGCACCACCGTCAGGATGCCGAGCTTGTCAGTGCCGGCGGCGTCGACCAGGCGCTTGAGCGAGGCCACGGTGGTGAGCGGCACGTCGCCGTACAGGATCAGGGTGGGGGCGTCTTCATCGAGCTGCGGCACGGCCTGGCTGACCGCGTGACCGGTGCCGAGCTGCGGTTCTTGCAGGGCGGTATCGATGGCCGCGTGGCCCGTGCTGTCCTGGCTTTTGAGCATCTCGGGCACCGCTGCGCCGCCGTGCCCGTAAATAACGCATAATTTGCTCGGTGCAAGTGCCCTTGCCGTATCGATCACATGCTGCAGGAGGGGTTTGCCCGCCAGCGGGTGCAGCACTTTCGGCAGCGCAGATTGCATACGCTTTCCCATTCCAGCGGCAAGAATCACTACGTTCATAAGCGTTCGTTCAAAAAGAGTTAATAAATGAAAAAGTTTAACACGCAGGAACCACTTTCCCAGCGCTTTCGCGTTCTTTGCATGCTCGCCGTCATGGCCGTGCTGACCGCGTGCAGCGGCATCAAACTGGCCTACAACCAGGGCGACACCTTGCTCTACTGGTGGCTCGACGCCTATGTCGACCTCGATTCCGAGCAGGCGCCGGAGGTCAAGCAAGATATCAAGGAACTGTTCAAGTGGCATCGCCAGACCCAGTTGAAGGACTACATCCACATTCTGACTAATGCCCAGCGACAACTTGCAGGCAACCTGAGCAAGGCTGACCTGGATGCCGATTACCGCGAGATCATGTCGCGCACCGAATTGCTGGCGCAAAAGGCCTTGCCGGAGTTGACCGACCTGGCCCTGTCGATCAAGCCCGAGCAGTTGGCGCACATCGAAAAGAAGTTCGAGAAGAACAACGAAACCTTCCGCAAAAAATTCGTGCGCGGCAGCGTCGAGGACTTGCAGGAGAAGCGTTTCAAGAAGTCGATGGAACAGTTCGACCTGTGGTTCGGCGGCTTCAGCAAGGAACAGGAAGTGCTCTTGCGCAAGGCTTCCGATGCGCGTCCGCTGAACAACCAGCTCTGGCTCGACGAGCGCATCCGGCGCCAGCAAAAGATCATGACGGTGCTGCGCAAGATCAATAAGGAAAACCTGGGCAAGGAGGCGGCCGCGCCGCTGGTGCAGGGCCTGGTCAAGGATATGCTGGCGCGCACGCAAAGCCCCGAAAACAAGCAGTTTTTCGATACCTACACCGATGGCACGATGCAGATGATCTTGACGGCTGTAAAAATCGCCACGCCGGAGCAGAAAGCCCATGCGCAAAAACGCATGCAGGGGTGGATCAGCGACTTCAATACCCTCGCTGCCGACACCAAGTAAACGCATCCGCATGACCCGCGCATCCGCCGCCCGGCGGGTGCGTAAGGGGACCTCGAAAAACCGTAGCGAGCGGTGCAAGTTTCGTCGGAGAAGCGCAGCCGTACGAAGGTACGGTGAGCATCGCAGGACGAAAATTGCGCCGCGCAGTAGGTTTTTCGAGGTCCCCGTAAGTTTCCCGCCTCCCCGCAGCACCCATTCCCCCATGATATAGTGCGCCGGATCAGCAATCCGCCTCTCCGTCTCCATGCAAAAGAAACCCGCCAAAGTCCCGGTGCATCGTCCGCCGCCGCCGAAACAAGTCCGCATCATCGGCGGCGCCTGGAAACGCTCGACCTTGCCGGTGCTCGACGCGCTCGGCCTGCGTCCCACCCCCGACCGGGTGCGCGAAACAGTGTTTAACTGGATCAACCACCTGTGGGACGCCAACTGGGCCGGGGCCGACTGCCTCGACCTGTTCGCCGGCAGCGGCGCGCTCGGTTTCGAAGCGGCCAGCCGTGGCGCGCGCTCGGTCACCATGGTCGACAACCACACGCCCGTGGTGCGCCAGCTGGACGATGTCAAACTCAAGCTCAAGGCCGACAACGTCCAGGTCGCCCGTGGCGAAGCCCTTGCCACCGCGCAAAACATGGCGCTGCGCGGCCAGCGCTACGCGCTGGTGTTCCTCGATCCGCCGTACCAGCAAAACCTGCTCGAACGCAGCCTGCCGTTGTGCGTAAACCTGCTCGCCGACGATGGCCTGGTGTATGCCGAATCCGGCGCGCCGCTGCCGTTCGAACCTGAAGACGGCAGCGCCGTGCCCGACTGGCTCGCGCCGTGGGAAGCGGTGCGTAACGACAAGGCCGGCATCGTCTTCTATTACCTGCTCAAGCTGCGCAAAACGGCAGCGTAAACACCATTTGCCAGCGCTTTGTTCGGTCCCGGTCAAGGCCGCCCGACGGCGCTACCGGGAGCGCGCATAAATTTCAGGCATAATGCGCGTTCTATATTGGTGCATCTCTAGGGAGCCGCAATGGTTGTAGCCGTTTATCCAGGAACCTTTGACCCGCTCACGCGCGGCCATGAGGATTTGGTGCGCCGTGCGTCCGGGCTGTTCGACAGCCTGATCGTGGGCGTCGCCGACAGCAAGAACAAACGCCCGTTTTTCTCGCTGGACGACCGCCTGGAAATCGCCAATGAGGTGCTGGGCCATTATCCCAACGTGAAGGTCGAGAGTTTTTCGGGCCTGCTCAAGGATTTCGTGCGCAAGCATGACGCCCGCGTCATCGTGCGCGGCCTGCGCGCCGTGTCCGACTTCGAATACGAGTTCCAGATGGCGGGCATGAACCGCTACCTGCTGCCCGATGTCGAAACCTTGTTCCTGACACCGTCCGACCAGTACCAGTTTATCTCCGGCACCATCGTGCGCGAGATTGCCATGCTGGGCGGCGATGTGTCGAAGTTCGTGTTTCCATCGGTCGACCGCTGGTTACAGAAGAAGATCGCCACCATGGCGCCGCCTTCGGAATAAATAGCAAAGCAATCATGGCCTTACTGATTACCGACGACTGCATCAACTGCGACGTGTGCGAGCCCGAGTGCCCGAACGACGCCATTTACATGGGTGCCGAGATCTACGAGATCGACCCCAACAAATGCACCGAATGCGTCGGTCACTTCGATGAGCCGCAATGCCAGCAAGTGTGCCCGGTCAGCTGCATTCCCTTCAACCCGGCCTGGCGCGAAACGCCGGAACAGTTGCGCGCGAAGTACGAGCGCCTGACCGCCGGCAAGGACACGCCGGACGCGCCCCCAGCCTGAACCGCTGCCGCCACGCCTGACCCGCTTTTAAGTGGCATTGTCAACTTATAAAGTTATGTGCCTTTAGAGCCACAGTTTTGTCTTAAAACCACTGAATTCCTTGCTAAAAATGCCCTTGCGGCAATTTTTTTGTGAATTTCAATGGTATATTTGCCTAGTTCCTTAGCACCCCACCATTAAGTTTTCCTCGCAGCGCATATCTCGGCCCGATCTCGACCGCACAAAAAGTCTATAATACCCGCCGCGTAAATACGATGGCGGCTGTGCTCGTGTCGTCCGTCGCGGGTGCTGGCGCGTTGAAGCAAAATGCGGGAGTGCCGATCGAATGGACACCGGCAAACCGCAGGCCGGCGCCACGGGTTTTTATGCGGAACAAAAATAGTCCAACCACTGGAGACACCATGATCGTAATGAACAGTTTTAGTTTCAAAGGTTTGCTGGCAGGAATCGCCCTCGCTTGCGCCTTCGGCCAGGGTGCCTGTGCGGCGGAGATCAGCGGCGTCAAGCTCGACGATACCGTCAAGGTCGCCGGCAAGGAACTCCAGCTCAACGGCTTCGGCATGCGCCAGAAATTCGTGGCGAAAGTGTATGTCACCTCGCTGTACCTGCCGGAAAAAAGCAAGTCCTTGCCTGAAATTATGAAGATGGAGGGTCCTCGCCGCGTCACCCTGGTGATGATGCGCGACCTGACCTCGGACGATTTCGGCGACGCCTTCATGAACGGCCTGAACAAAAATCTCGACAACGCCGAAAAAGCCAAGATCGTCACCCAGATCAGCAAGTTCGGCGAAATGTTCGCCCTGCTGCAAGGGCTGAAAAAGGGCGATGTGCTGCATCTGGACTGGATTCCCGGAACCGGCACCCAGTGCGAGTTCAACGGCAAGAAAATCGGTGAAGTTGTTCCCGATATCGCGTTCTACAACGCCATTTTGCGCATCTGGATGGGCGAGCATCCGGTCGATACGGGCTTGAAGACAGCTCTGCTCGGCGGAAAATAACATCCCTGAGCAATAAAAAGCGGCGCCGGTATTGACCGGGCGCCGCTTTTTTTTGCCTGCCGCGCGCGCGGCCGGGGCCATCAGGAACGGGCCGCCATCGCGCGCAGTTCAGCGGTGAGGCTGGCGTTGCCGCTTGAGGAATTGGTCATCCGTTGCAACAATTTGGCGTTGCGCATATTCCGGCGTGCCGCGAGCTGGTCCTTGCTCAGGCGTGGTTTCACCACCAGCACCAGCGCGCGGAAGATACCAAGCAGCAAAGGCTTGAAAAACAGGGCGACGGCGGCGAGCGCCAGGACCAGGGCCACGCCTTGCACCAGCGGCATCAGCGAAAAGGCGGCATCGCCCGTGGTGTGAAGCAGAGTAGACATGATAGGAAAATCGCAGGATCAGTTGTTATGAATCAACTATAGTGCAACGCAACATATAAATCCAATTCCAATATCCAATACCGATTATATCAATGGTGAATGGATTGCGGTATGATAGCTAATCGCTAACTCTTTTCGATCATCATGAGCTTTTTGACCCTGGATTTGAACCTGCTGCGCGTGTTCGACGCGGTGATGACCGAGCAAAACCTGACGCGCGCGGCCGGGCACCTGGCGATGACCCAGCCGGCCGTGTCGAACGCGATCAAGCGCTTGCGCGAGAGTCTGGGCGATGAATTGCTTATCCGCAC
The DNA here is from genome assembly GCF_011682185.1 of Massilia genomosp. 1. NCBI lineage: Bacteria > Pseudomonadati > Pseudomonadota > Betaproteobacteria > Burkholderiales > Oxalobacteraceae > Massilia > Massilia genomosp. 1. The sequence continues at coordinate 21,615 of NZ_WHJF01000076.1, read as the reverse complement.
GGCCTACGGCGTCAAGCCGACTCCGCGCGCCGAGTTGCTGTGGCCAGCCGTGCGCCAGGCGCTGGCCGGGCTGGAAGCGGCGGTGACGCCGGAAACGTTCGATGTGTCCAAGGCGCACGCCACCTTCCGCATGGCCATGGCGGACGCCACGGCGGCGTTCTGGCTGCCTTCGCTGATGCGGTCGATCGAAAGCGAAGCGCCGGGCGTGAACGTGCGCATGGTGCCGCTGACGACGCGCGAACCGCGCCCGATGCTGCTGCGCGGCGATATCGACCTGGCGGTGGGGTTTTTCCCCGGAGTGGCGGCGCAGTTGTCGAGCGACACCAGTTCGCCGATCCGCCATGAGCGCTTGTATTCGGGCCATTATGTCTGCGTGATGCGCAAGAACCATCCGCTGGCCAAGGTCGAGCTGGGGATGGAGAACTATTGCGCTGCGAATCACTTGCTGGTGAGTTTTTCGGGCCGCGCGCATGGCCTGGTGGACGAGGCGCTGGCGCAGCTGGGCCGCGAGCGGCGCATTTTGCTGACCGTGAACCAGTTTTTCACGGCAGGGCGGGTGGTGGCCAATTCGGATTTGATCACCGTGCTGCCGAAGCATTTGATTGCCTCGACCGGGATGACCGATGCGCTGGTGTGGCGCGAACTGCCGTTCAGCTTGCCGGCGGTGCATCTGGACATGCTCTGGCACGAACGCGACGCCCGCAGCCCGGCCCACAAATGGCTGCGCAAGCATCTGGAGGGAATGAATACGACGACCTTGCGGGCGGTGGCCAACAGCGACTAAGCCGCGCCCGACCCTCCTATGCCGGTGTTGTTCAGTGCGCTGCGGCGCGTTTGAGCTCGGGCGCCAATCCGGCAACGAATCCCTCCATCGTTTCCGCGCCCAGATCCACCGCCTTGGCGCCGCCGCCGGCCACGAAGGTCATATCGCTAATGCCGATGACACCGAGGATGAGGCGCAGGTACTGCGTGGCAATATCGCGCTCGCGGATGGGCGAACCTTCGGTATACACGCCTCCCGAGGCGATCAGCACCGTCGCCCGTTTGCCGGTAACGAGTCCGCGTCCGTCGACGCCGAGCGTCATCCCCTTGCGGACGATGTGATCGATCCATGCCTTCAGTACAGCGGGCACGTTATAGTTGTAGACCGGCGTGGCGATGACGATGTGGTCTGCCGCGAGCAGTTCGGCCACCAGTTGGTCCGACAGCGCCAGCCTGTCCTTCATGGCGGGCGAATGCTGGGCAGGGGGCGTGAAATACGCCTCCAGCCAGGGCGCCGTGACAAACGGCAAACCCGTTTCCATCAAATCGCGCTCGAGCACATCGCCGCCCGGGTGTGCGGCCAGCCACGCCGTTACAAAGCGGCGCGTCATATGGCGCGAGACCGAGGTATTGCCGCGAGGGCTGGTTTGGACCACCAGAAGTTGAGTCATTTGAATATCTCCTTACGAAAAATTGGCTTCAGGCGAACAATATATAGCCCGCATTCCCCCTCTGCCAGAGATCAAAATATGATACTTTCTATCGGAATTGGTGATGACTTACGCAGGGGAGGACGGTCTTGATCGGAAGTCTTACGCTGGACCAGCTGCGCGTGCTGGTGACGATCGCCGATACGGGCAGCTTTTCCGCCGCAGGCAGGAAACTGGGGCGTGTACAGTCCGCCATCAGCCAGGCGATAGCGACGCTGGAACAAGTCCAGGGCGTGCTGCTGTTCGACCGCGGCGGTCACCGGCCGCGCCTGACTGACAGCGGGCGCGTCCTGGTCGGGCAGGCGCGCCTGGTACTGGCGAGCGCCGACCGTTTCCAGGCGATAGCGATGAACACGCACGCCGGCCTGGAGCCCGAACTCGTCATCGCCATCGACCCGCTGGTGCCGAGCGCACCCCTGATCGACAGCTTGCGCGCGCTGGGGGAACGCTTTCCCGATCTGCCAGTCAGTTTTTCGACAGAAGGGCTGGGCGGCTCCTTGCGGCGCTTGCGCAGCGACTCGGCCGCGCTCGGCATCTGCCTGCTGCTTCCCGCCGTTCCCGATGACGTCGTCGCCTACCCCTTGCTCACGATCAGCATGCAGCCTGTCGTCGCGCCCGCACATCCGCTGGCCGCGCTGGGACGTCCGGCAACGCAAGGCGATCTGGAACCGCACGTGCAACTTGTGCTGTCCGATCCTGTCGACCCCGATGGAAGAAATTACGGGCTGGCGAGCGCCAGGCTGTGGCGCTTCGTCGATCTGGGGCGGCGCCTGGACTTCGTGATGGCCGGCTTTGGATGGTGCCGCATGCCCGCGCATCTGATCGCCGGGCCGGTCGCCGCCGGGCAGCTGCATGCGTTTCAGATCATCGACGACCCGACGCCCCGGGAAGGACTGACCATGTATGCGGCGCATATGCGCAAGCGCGCACTCGGGCCGGCGGGACGCTGGCTGCTCGACCATCTCAGGGAAGGTTTAGCGGCCAGGTAGCGCCGCGGATCGTCCGGTGCGATGTGGCCGCCGACCGGTACCCGATCCGGAATCCGCCCCAGTGCTTGCCATCGACATAAATCGGGGCCGACAGGTCGTGCATGACTTCCCCCGTATCGCGCTTGTAGGTCTGCAGCAAAAACGCCTTGGTATTCGCGCCGCAGCGCGACCCGGTGCGGTCATTGAAAATGCGCTTGGTCCGGTTGTTGACGATATCGACAGCGTAATCCCCGGTCAGCGGCTGCGAAAAGTTCTTGTTATGGGTCGGAAAATACCCATTGCTGTCGACCGCGCCCGGGTACGCCAGTTGCGGCATGGCCGCCAATAAAGCTTCCTGCAAGGCCGGCAGCACCTTCTCGGTAAAGCCATCGAAACGCGTGCTGTGCTTGGGCGGATCGGTATTTGGAATCGGCTTGTAACGGCGGTCGAACAGTGCCTCATGACTGATCTGGCCCGTCTTGATCGCCGCGCTGAACAACTTCCCGATCTCGTCCGCCGCCTGCTGGGCTGCAAGCCGGATCGGATCTTCGGCATTGGTCGAGAGCATGCTGTCGCGGATCTCGCACAAGGCGCCGCTAATGCTGCGGGTGGTCTGCACATGCGTCTGCGCCGCCCCGGCAATTTGCCCGATGGCCGTTTCCGACACGCTGGAAGAGCGTTCGATATTGCCCAGGAAACCGTGTACCCGCTCCACATTGCCGGCCGCTTCGCTCGGGTGCCTATTTGATCGGCAGTTTGGTGGTATTTTTGACTTCTTCCATGACGGCGTAGGTATGGGTTTCGCGCACGCCTTTCTGGAGCAGGGTTTTGCCCAGGAATTCGCGGTAGGCGGCCATATCCTTGACGCGGGCCTTGACCAGGTAGTCGAAACCGCCGGCCACCATATGGCATTCGAGCACTTCGGGGATGAGCTGGACGCTGTTCTTGAAGGCGTCGAAGACTTCGGGTGTGGTGCGGTCGAGCACCACTTCGATGAAAACCAGCAAGGAAACGTCGAGCAACTGGGGATTGAGCTGGGCCGTGTAGCCCATGATGTAACCCGATTCGTGCAGCTTGCGCACGCGCTCGAGGCAAGCGGCAGGCGACAGGTTCACCCGCGCCGCAAGTTCCACATTGCTGATCCGGCCGTCGCTTTGTAGTTCCGACAGAATTTTCTTGCTAATCTTGTCCAGCATTGAGATCTCCGCAATAAATTTTATTTGGTGAAATTGTCTCACCAAAAACAATCTATGGCTAGTCTTCTGTAATACCAGAATTAATCCAGAAGAATTCACTCTACAATCGAATCATCTTTTCGCGCACGACGCAACATCGATTCCTTAACGGAAAGCCATGTTGATCGTGCGCGGAATCGTCATTCCGATTCGTTTAATCCAAGTAAAGAGTTCTCCATGCACACTGCCGCTGCTTCGGCCATCCCCTTCGTTCCCTTCTCAGCGCTCCAGGCTGAAATCAAGCCGGACCAGACGCCCTTGCGCGCCGCCATCACCGCCGCTTACCGGCGCGATGAAGCCGAGGCCGTCGACTGGCTGCTGGGGCAGGGCAATCAAGCCCATGCGGACGCGCACGCGCTGGCGCACCGCCTGGTCTCGGCCGTGCGTGAAAAACGCACGCGCTCGTCCGGCGTCGATGCGTTGATGCATGAATTCTCCCTGTCTTCGGAAGAAGGTGTCGCACTGATGTGTCTGGCTGAAGCGCTGCTGCGCATTCCCGACAGCCAGACCGCCGACCGCCTCATTGCCGACAAGATCAGTAAAGGCGACTGGCGCAAGCACCTGGGCGAGTCGCCCTCGCTGTTCGTCAACGCCGCGACCTGGGGTTTGCTCATTACCGGCAAGCTGGTCGGCACCAGCAGCGAAACCGGGCTCGGCTCGGCGCTGACCAAGCTGATCGGAAAGGGCGGCGAACCCTTGATCCGCAAGGGCGTGGACCTGGCGATGCGCATGCTGGGCAACCAGTTCGTTACCGGCCAGACCATCGGCGAAGCGATCAAGAACAGCCGCGACAATGAACAGCGCGGCTATCGCTATTCCTACGACATGCTGGGCGAAGCGGCCCTGACCGAAGCCGATGCCAAAAACTATTACGCCTCGTACGAAACGGCGATCCATGCGATCGGCAAGGCGTCGAACGGGCGCGGCATCAAGGATGGTCCGGGCATTTCGGTCAAGCTGTCGGCCCTGCACCCGCGTTACAGCCGGGCCCAGCATGCGCGCATGATGAGCGAACTGCTGCCACGCGTGAAAAGCCTGGTGTTGCTGGCCAAACAGTACAACATCGGCATCAATATCGATGCGGAAGAAGCCGACCGCCTCGAAATTTCGCTCGACATGATGGAAGCGATGGCGTTCGATGCGGACCTGGCCGGTTTCGAGGGCATCGGTTTCGTGGTGCAGGCCTACCAGAAGCGCTGCCCGTTCGTGATCGATTTCCTGATCGACCTGGCGCAGCGCAGCGGCCGCAAATTCATGGTGCGCCTGGTCAAAGGCGCGTATTGGGACGCCGAAATCAAGCGCGCGCAAGTCGATGGCATGCCCGGTTATCCGGTCTATACGCGCAAGGTCTACACCGACGTGTCGTACCTGACCTGCGCCAAAAAACTGTTAAAAGCGAGCAGCCTGCTGTATCCGCAATTTGCCACCCATAATGCGCATAGCCTGTCGGTGATTTACACCTGGGCGCAGCAGGACGGCATCAAGGAGTATGAATTCCAGTGCCTGCACGGCATGGGCGAAACGCTGTACGACCAGGTCGTGGGCAAGGCCAACCTGGATAAACCGTGCCGCATTTATGCGCCGGTCGGCTCGCACGAAACCTTGCTCGCCTACCTGGTGCGCCGCCTGCTGGAAAACGGCGCCAATTCCTCGTTCGTCAATCAGATTGTCGATGAAAAAGTGAAGATCGAATCGCTCATCGCCGACCCGTTCGAGGCATCCCGCGCGCAGGGCGGTGCGCCGCATCCGGGCATCGCTTTGCCGCTTGCCTTGTTCAGTGCGGAACGCAAGAATTCGGCCGGGCTCGATCTGTCCAACGAAGATGTGCTGCGCGATATCGGCAGCGCGCTGGCGCAGCCGCGCAATTACCACGCCGCACCCTTGATCGATGGCCCCGTGGTGGCCGGCGCGCCGGCGTCGATCCGCAATCCGGCGCTGCACCTTGACGTCGTCGGCACAGTCAGCGACGCCAGCGCGGCCGATGTGGAAACGGCGCTGCACAGCGCCAGCAATTACGCCATGGATTGGCAAACCACCGGACCGACGGCGCGTGCCGCGATGCTCGCGCGCGTGGCCGACCTGTTTGAAGAAAACTATGCGGAACTGATGGCGCTGGCCATTCGCGAAGCCGGTAAATCGCTGCCGAACGCGATCGCCGAAATCCGCGAAGCGGTCGATTTCCTGCGCTATTACGCGGCCCAGGTGCATGGCACGCAGCAGGTGCTGGCGCTCGGTCCGGTGACCTGTATCAGCCCGTGGAATTTCCCGCTTGCGATCTTTACCGGACAGGTGGCGGCGGCGCTTGCCGCCGGCAACGTGGTGCTGGCAAAACCGGCGGAACAAACCCCGCTGATCGCATATCGCGCGGTGCAGTTGTTCCATGAAGCGGGTATTCCCACAGCGGCCCTGCAATTCTTGCCCGGTCGCGGAGAAGTCGTCGGCGCCGGTTTGACTGGCGATGCGCGCGTCAAAGGCGTGATTTTCACCGGCTCCACCGACGTGGCGCAATTGATCAACCGCACCCTGGCGGCGCGTTCGGTAAAAGAGTCGTGCGACATTCCCCTGATCGCCGAAACGGGCGGCCAGAATGCGCTGATCGTCGATTCCTCGGCCTTGCCGGAACAGGTGGTGCAGGATGTGATGACATCGGCGTTCGACAGCGCCGGCCAGCGTTGCTCGGCCTTGCGCGTGCTGTTCCTGCAACAGGAAATCGCCGATAAGACCATCAAGATGCTCAAGGGCGCGATGCAGGAATTGCGCGTCGGCGTGCCGGATCGCCTGGCCACCGATATCGGCCCGGTGATCGATGCGGAAGCGCAGCAAAACCTGCTCGATCATATTGCGCGCATGAAGTCGACCGCCAAAAACCATTTTGCGCTGGAAGTGCCGGCGGCAGTGGCGGCGCAGGGCACGTTCGTGGCCCCGACGGTGCTCGAAATCGGCTCGCTGGCCGAACTGACGCACGAAGTATTTGGCCCGGTGCTGCACATCATTCGCTATCGCCGCGACGATTTGCCAAAACTGATCGAGTCGATCAACGCCACCGGTTTCGGCCTCACCCTGGGCGTGCATTCGCGTATCGATGAAACGATCGATTTCATTACCGCGCGCGCGCATGTCGGCAATATCTACGTGAACCGCAATATCGTCGGCGCCGTGGTCGGCGTGCAACCGTTCGGTGGCGAAGGCCAGTCCGGAACCGGCCCGAAAGCGGGCGGCCCGCTCTACCTCAAGCGCCTGCAGCGCGCCGCACCGCCGCTGCTGCAACATGAGCGCCAGTGTACGCCGGGCCTGGACGCCTTGCTGGTCTGGGCCAACACCCACGGCCACGCGCACGTTGTCACCCTGGCCGAAGAATACATGCGCACCACCTTGGCCGGCGCCAGCCTGACCCTGCCCGGCCCGACCGGCGAGCGCAACGGCTTGGCGTTCGCCCCGCGCGGCGCCATTTTGTGTGCGGCGGCAACGCCTGGCGTATTGCTCAATCAACTGGCGGCATGCCTGGCGACGGGCAACCAGGCGATTGTGCTGGCACGCGCAAAAGAAGTCATTCCCGAAGGCTTGCCGCCGGAAGTCATGGACCGCATGACCTTCGTGAGCGGCGTCGATACGGCAGAATGCCATTTCCAGATTGCCCTGGTAGAAGCGTCGCTGAAGGCTGAATTGTGGCCCGTGCTGGCAAGCCGCCAGGGCGCGATTGTCGGCGTGATCGATACCTCGGAAGAAGGTCCGATTGCGCTGTGGCGCATGGTGGCCGAGCGCGCACTGTGCGTCAATACCACTGCGGCTGGCGGAAACGCAAGCCTGATGACTTTAGGTCTGTAATGATGCAGGAATAAACTTACCCCTTGGAGGATGACATGATCGTAGGCGTTCCAAAAGAGATCAAGAATCACGAATACCGGGTCGGCTTGACGCCGCCGAGCGTGCGCGAATTGAGTTCGCGCGGACACCAGGTGCTGGTTCAGAAAAATGCGGGCGCTGAGATCGGGTTATCCGATGAGCAGTATGTGGCCGCCGGTGCGAGCATGGTCGATGACGCGAAAGAGATTTTCGCGCGCGCCGACATGATCGTCAAAGTCAAGGAACCGCAAGCGGTCGAATGCGCGATGCTGCGCGACGGCCAGATCCTGTACACCTATCTGCACCTGGCCCCGGACCCGGAGCAAACCGCGGCGCTGGTCAAATCGGGCGCCGTGTGCATCGCGTACGAAACCATTACCGGCGCCGGCGGCGGTTTGCCCTTGCTCGCTCCCATGAGCGAAGTGGCGGGGCGCATGGCGATCCAGGCCGGCGCCGCCCACCTCGAAAAATCCAAAGGCGGCATGGGATTGCTGCTCGGCGGCGTGCCCGGCGTGGCGGCCGGCCATGTGCTCATTATCGGGGCCGGCGTGGTCGGTACCAATGCGCTGCAAATGGCCGTTGGCACCGGAGCGCGGGTGACGGTGCTCGATAAAAGCATCGACCGCCTGCGCCAGCTCGACCTGATATTCGGCAACCGCATTTCGACCCAGTATTCGAATGCGCATGCGATCGAGGAAGCGGTGCTGTCGGCCGACCTGGTGATCGGCGGCGTGCTGGTGCCGGGCGCCGCGGCGCCCAAGCTGGTCACGCGCGCCATGATTTCGACAATGAAGGCCGGCGCGGTAGTGGTCGATGTGGCGATCGACCAGGGCGGCTGTTTTGAAACCTCGCATGCGACTACGCACGCCGATCCGACCTATATCGTCGATGGCGTGGTGCATTACTGCGTGGCCAACATGCCGGGCGCGGTGGCGCGCACCTCGACCTTTGCCTTGAATAACGCGACCATCGGCCACGCGGTGGCGCTGGCGGAAAAGGGCTGGAAAAAAGCCCTGGCCGACGACGCCCATCTGAAAAACGGCCTGAATGTCTGCCAGGGCAAAATCACTTACGCGGCAATTGCCCAGGCACTCGGGTACGACTACACGCCGGCCGATTCCCTGCTGGTCTGAGAGGCTGAGAGTTTTTCGATCATGCCCGCTCATCACGCCAGAAAGCGCCCGCTCGTCGTTGCAAATGCTCGCCATAGCCCGAGCTATGGCTGTGCTTTGCGCCTAGCTCGGCCACTCTCTGGCGCGCTGCTCGGGCACGCCCGAAAAACTCACAACCTCTGAGGCTGGCCGCTTTTCAGCTCGGCGCAGAAACGCGTGACGATATGAAAAGCATAACGGGAGGCGACTGATTTCACGAAGCGCATGAAATCGGTCGCCGCCTCTTCATTCGCGTTATCCGAAATCGTCCGGATCACCGCAAACGGAATGCCCAGCTCGAAGCACACCTGGGCCACCGCCGCTCCTTCCATTTCCACTGCCAGCAATCCTGGCAGCGATCCGTTCAACTGCGCCAGGTGTACGCGTTTGCTGATGAACTGATCGCCGCTGGCAATCAGCCCGCGATGCACCCGTGGCCGCTCCAGGCCAAATTCGGCCCGTTCCACGTCGTCGATCGCCGTTTCAAAATCCTTGTCCAGGAATTCAAGCGCCGCACTGGCGGCGCGCTGGCTCATCTGCAAGTCGGACTGGAAGTGCGACAAACCGGTCAAGGGCACCTCGAAGCGGGGGAACAGGGGACTGGCATCCATGTCGTACTGGACCAGCGATTCGGCCACCACGATGTCGCCCACCTTCACTCCCGCATCGCCGGCGCCGGCAACGCCGGTGAACAGGATGTGGGTAACTCCGTACTTTTCCACAAGCGTGGTCGCGGTCATGGCGGCGGCAACCTTGCCAATCCGCGACAGGACGCACACAGCGTCGATTCCCGCGACTTGTCCTGATGCGTAGTTGCGCATGCCATGGATGAGCGTGGCGGGGCCTTGCATGCCTTCCACGAGCCCTTCCTGTTCTTCGTGCAAGGCGCTAATGATGCCTAAACGTATGTTTTTGCCTGAATTCATGCTTTGCAGAACCTTTTTTGGTGAGTGTGCATGTGGGTAAGTCCGGAGTTTTCCACAAGGATAAACCGTTCTGCATCGACTGCAAGCGTTGCAAGGTGCGCAGGAGGCCGCCAGCGTCGATTCCTGCAGACAGTCCCGGCTTGCGCTCCAGCGGCCTGGTTGTGGCCGTGGCGGTGCCTTCAGGGGCTTCTGGCGGCATCGGCGGTTCAGCGTTTTCCTCAGAAGTCGCTTGTAAGCGCTTGTTTTTCGGGTTTTTCTGGCTTTTGGAGGATGTCGCTGTGGATGACTTCGAGGTTATGCACTGCTTTGCCGGGGTTTAGGGTTTTATATAAGTAGTATGTATACAAATTTAGTAGTGATAGTAAACGCCGGTTTTTGTGTGGATAAGTCCGGTTTTATCAACAGGATCAATCGTTTACGTATCGAAAAAGTCGCTGGAAAAGGCCTGTATCTTCGAAGGATGACTGTTGGACAAAAATTTGCCTGTGAACAAAGTCGATGGTTTTGCACATCTCATCCTGTGGATATCCATCGACTTATCCACATGTGCTGCCAGCCAGTCGCGTTCTTCGCGACTTTTTTTGGTCTGGAGAAAAGTGACCTGCCCGTGTTTGTGGCCGGTTGTTTTTTTTGGGAAACTTTGAGTTTTTGTTCAGCAAAGAAAAAAATTTTTCGTTTTTTGGCCTTTGGGGTTCTCGGACTCGTTTTTTCAAAGGTCTTGATGGTTTACCTAAAAAGGTTAAATATAGAATTAGTAGTAGTTGTTAACAGGGGTGTTTTTCTGTGGATAATGGCAAAAACCTGTACGAAATCATGAGCTTGCGAGAGGTATAAGTCGGTGATCGCCTCTGTATCCGGCTGGTATCAATCTGGGACAAATTTTGGCCTGTGAATAAAGTCGCATTTATCCACAAACGGTGCCTGTGGATATCAATAGGCTTATCCACAGGTCGTTTCGAACCTTGATGGAGGTGATATGGCATTGCACGCCTTGTTTAAGTTTCCAATTTTGCAAGGCCCGATGGCTGGCGGCGCCAGCCGGGCCGAATTGGTGGCCGCAGTATCGAATTCTGGCGGCCTGGGTTGCATGGCGGGATCGTTGTTGTCGCCCGCAGCCTTGTGCGACGAGGTTGGCCGGATCAGGTCGATGACCGATCAACCATTTTTGCTCAATTTTTTTGTTCTCCAGACACCTTCGCCGACGCTTGATGAGGTCAGCGCCGCCGTTGAACTGCTGCGTCCGGTCTGGGAAAGCCTCGGCTGGGACAACTTGCCTGTGCCAACACAGTGGTGCCAGGACTTCGAGGCCCAGTTCGAGACCCTGATCGCACTGCGTCCGGCGGCCGCCAGTTTTACCTTCGGAATCCTGACGCCGATCCAGGTCGAGCGCCTGCACGACGCCGGCATCTACGTCATGGGGACGGTCACCACGGTGGAAGAAGCGCTGGCCTGGGAAAACGTGGGCGCCGACGCCGTGATCGCCTCGGGCATCGAGTCCGGCGGCCATCGCGGCACCTTTCTTGGACCGCAAGAAGACGCCATCCTGGGCGGAAAAGCGCTCTGGCTCCAGGTGGCCGACGCCGTCAGGATGCCGCTCATTGCCGCCGGCGGCATCATGACCGGGGTCGATATTGCCGAAGCACTCGCGCTGGGCGCCCAGGCCGTGCAAATGGGCAGCGCCTTTATCGTGACCGACGAGTCCGGCATTCATCCCGCCTATAGACAGCGGCTGATCGAGGCGCGCGACACGCCCACCCGCCTGACCCGCGCCTTTAGCGGCCGCTACGCGCGCGGCCTGGAAAACAGCTTCATGCGCATGATGGAAAGTGTTGAGAAGCAAGTTCCAGCGTATCCTGTCCAAAACGCACTGACCACGGGCATCCGCGCAGCCGCAGCCGAACGGGGCGACACCGAACTGATGTCGCTCTGGGCGGGCGCCGAGATCGGCCGCGCGCGGCCGATGCCGGTTGCCAAACTGATGCAGATGCTGGTGGCCGAGATGCGCACATCATAGAAACGAGACGAGGAGCGGCATGTGGAATCGGCAGGAGAATACGACTACATCATCATCGGCGGCGGCACCGCCGGCTGCGTGCTGGCCAACCGCCTGACCCGGCGCCGCGATATCAACGTGCTGCTGATCGAAGCGGGCGGACGCGACGACTACCTCTGGATCCACATTCCGGTCGGCTATTTGCACTGTATCGGCAATCCGCGCACCGACTGGCTGTACAAGACCGAAGCGGATGCCGGCCTGAACGGTCGCGCGCTGATTTATCCGCGCGGCAAAGTCCTGGGCGGCAGTTCCTCGATCAACGGCATGATTTACATGCGCGGCCAGTCGCACGATTACGAGCGCTGGGCCGACCTGACTGGCGACCCCGGCTGGGGCTGGGACAAGGTATTGCCGCTGTTCAAAAAGAGCGAGGATTACCACGGCGGCGCCAGCGAACTGCACGGTAGCGGCGGTGAATGGCGGGTCGAGAAACAACGCCTGTCCTGGGAATTGCTCGATGCATTTCGCGATGCGGCCGAGCAAACCAGTATTCGCAAAATCGACGATTTCAACGGTGGCGACAACGACGGTTGCAACTATTTCGACGTCAACCAGAAGCGTGGCATCCGCTGGAACACGGCCAAGGCCTTCCTCAAGCCAGCGGCCAAACGGCCCAATCTGACCATCATGACCGGTTGCCACGTGGAACGGTTGATCATCGACGAGACCGCGCAGGGCAAAGTCTGCCGGGGCGTCGCATTTACCGGCGGCGGTACGGCGTTCACGGCGACGGCCGCGCTGGAAACGGTGCTGACCGCCGGCGCCGTCGGCTCACCGCAGATTTTGCAACTGTCCGGCATCGGGCCGGCGGCGCTGTTGCGCGATGCCGGCGTGACGGTGCAGGTCGACTCTCCCGGGGTTGGGGATAACTTGCAGGATCATTTGCAGCTGCGCATGATCTATAAAGTCAGCAATGCGCGGACCTTGAACACCACGGCGGCCAGCTGGTTCGGCAAGATGAAAATCGGCATGGAATACGCGATGTTCCAGAGTGGACCGATGTCGATGGCGCCGTCGCAACTGGGCGCTTTTGCCCGCTCCGATCCCGGCCAGGTCACGCCGAACCTGCAATATCATGTGCAGCCTTTGTCGCTGGAAAAATTCGGCGACCCCTTGCATCCGTTTCCGGCGTTCACGGCGAGCGTGTGCAACCTGCGGCCGAGCTCGCGCGGGCATGTGCGCATTGCCTCCGCCGATTCCTACGCCGCACCGAAAATCACGCCGAATTACCTGAGCACGCAAGACGACCGCACGACTGCGGCGGCGGCGCTGAGGCTGACGCGCAAGATCGTGGCCGCGCCGGCCTTGGCGCGCTATGCGCCACAGGAATTCAAACCCGGGATAGCGTTTCAGACGGAACAAGAACTGGCCGACGCCGCCGGACAGATCGGCACCACGATTTTCCACCCGGTCGGCACCTGCAAGATGGGCCGGGCGGGGGACCCAATGGCGGTGGTCGATAGCGAATTGCGTGTGAATGGCGTGCAAAAACTGCGCGTGGTCGATGCCTCGGTGATGCCCTTGATCACCTCGGGCAATACCAACAGCCCGACCATCATGATTGCCGAACGGGCGGCGGAACTGATGGCGCAGGCAGCCAAGCCAGCGCCATAGCTTAATGCCGCTAACTTAAGCTCCGTCATTCCCGCGCAGGCGGGAATGACGGAGCTACGGTTTATGGCAAAAAAGCTTAACTGAGCGACATTAACGCCGTAGCCAGACCGCAAAACTGCCGCAAAGTTGCACTTCCATGTCGCTTGCCTGATAGGCATCAGGGCTGGCAGCATGGTAGTTATACTGTATTGTGAGCAAAATCCAATCTGTGTATAGTCGAACAAAAAATGTTTTCAAAGCGGTATGAAAATAAACCGGAGACACAATGACAGATGTCATATTGGAAACAAGAGCCCTGACCAAAGAGTTCAAGGGCTTTACCGCAGTCAACGATGTTAATCTCGCCGTCCAGCGCGGACACATTCACGCGCTGATCGGCCCCAACGGCGCCGGCAAGACCACCTGCTTCAATCTGCTGACCAAATTCCTGGTGCCCACCTCGGGCAAGATTTTGTTCAACGGAAAAGATATCACCCCGGCGCGCCCGGCGCAGATTGCCCGCATGGGCATCATCCGCTCATTCCAGATTTCGGCCGTGTTTCCGCACCTGACAGTGTTGCAGAATGTGCGGATCGGCTTGCAGCGCGAGCTGGGGACGTCCTTTCATTTCTGGCGCAGCGAAAAATCGCTCGCGAGCCTGAACGAGCGCGCCATGGAACTGCTGGCCGAGGTCGACCTGACCGAGTTCGCCGATACCGTGACGGTCGACATGCCCTACGGGCGCAAGCGCGCGCTCGAAATCGCCACCACCCTGGCCATGAAACCCGAACTGATGCTGCTCGACGAGCCGACCCAGGGCATGGGCCATGAAGATGTCCACAGGGTCACCGAGCTGATCAAAAAAGTCTCGGCCGGCCGCACCATCCTGATGGTGGAACACAATATGAGTGTGGTTTCCGGCATCTGCGACAAGATTACCGTGCTGCAGCGCGGCGCCTTGCTGGCCGAGGGCAGTTACGCCGAAGTCTCGACCAACGCGCAAGTGATGGAAGCCTACATGGGCACCACCAGCGCCGAGCTCGAAGGGGCGCATTGATGACCGCCGCGCTCGAAATTTCGCATCTGCAAGCCTGGTACGGCGAATCGCACATCCTGCACAACGTCAATTTGCGGGTCGAGAAGGGCGAAGTCGTGACCCTGCTGGGCCGCAACGGCGCAGGCCGTACCACGACATTGCGCGCGATCATGGGCCTGACCGGTGCGCGCACGGGCTCGATCAAGGTCAACGGGGTCGAGTCGATCAGCCTGCCGACGCACAAGATTGCCCACCTGGGCATCGGGTATTGCCCGGAAGAGCGGGGTATCTTTTCATCGCTCTCGACCGAAGAAAACCTGATGCTGCCGCCGCAACTGGCCGGTAGCGACGCCGGCATGTCGGTGGCCGAAATCTACGAAATGTTCCCGAATTTGCTGGAACGAAAAAACAGCCAGGGCACGCGTTTGTCCGGCGGCGAGCAGCAAATGCTGGCCGTGGCGCGCATTTTGCGCACCGGCGCGCGCCTGTTGCTGCTCGATGAAATTTCCGAAGGCCTGGCGCCGGTGATCGTGCAAGGCCTCGCGCGCATGATTACCACGCTCAAGGCCAAGGGCTACACCATCGTCATGGTGGAACAGAATTTCCGCTTCGCCGCACCGTTGGCGGACCGGTTTTACGTCGTGGAGCACGGTCAGATCGTGGAAACCTTTGCTTCGTCGGAACTAAGCGCCAAGATGCCAATTCTGACTGAACTGTTGGGCGTATAGCAGGATAGCGACAGCCCATAGCAAGACCATACCAATACCCTACATGGAGACAATATGAAACGTAACATCATTGCTTTAGCAGCCAGCGCCGCCTGCCTCGGATTCGCCTTGCCAGTCCACGCGCAAGTATCGAACGACACCATCAAGATCGGCATGCTGACCGACGTGTCCGGCGTGTACGCCGACGTCGATGGCGCCGGTGGCGCGGAAGCGGTCAAGATGGCGATCGCCGACCTGGGCGGCAACATCAACGGCAAGAAAATCGAATTCGTTTTCGCCGATCACCAGAACAAGGCCGACATCGCCGCCAGCAAGGCGCGCGAATGGTTCGACCAGCAGGGTGTCGACATGCTGATCGGCGGCACCAACTCGGGCGCCAACCTGGCCATGGCCAAGATTGCGGCGGAAAAGAAAAAAGTCTTCATTTCGATCGGCGCCGGCACGGCCCGCCTGACCAATGAAGAATGCTCGCCCTTCACCGTGCATTACGCCTACGACACGGTGGCCTTGGCACGTGGAACAGGCGGCGCGATCGTGAAGCAGGGCGGCAAGTCCTGGTATTTCCTGACCGCCGATTACGCTTTCGGCCAGTCGCTTGAAAAAGACACGACCGACGTGGTCAAGGCTGCTGGCGGCACGGTGACGGGCGCGTCCAAGCATCCCCTGTCGGCCTCGGATTTTTCGTCCTTTTTGCTGAAGGCGCAGGGCTCGAAGGCGCAGATCCTGGGGCTGGCCAATGCCGGCGGCGACATGATCAATGCGGTCAAGGCGGCCAACGAGTTTGGCGTCGGCAAGTCGATGAAGCTGGCCGGTTTGCTGGTGTTCATCAACGATATCCACACCCTGGGATTGAACATGACCCAGGGCATGTATCTGACCGATGGCTGGTACTGGGACCAGAGCCCGGAAAGCCGGGCCTGGTCGAAGCGCTATTTCGCCAAGATGAAGAAGTTCCCGTCGATGTTGCAAGCGGCCGATTACTCGGCCGCGACCAATTACCTGAACGCGGTCAAGGCGATCGGGACCGACGACAGCGAGAAGGTCATGGCGCAGTTGAAGAAGACCAAGATCAACGACATGTTCACCAAGGGCGGCGAGATCCGTCCGGACGGCCGCATGGTACACGATATGTATCTGATGGAAGTGAAGAAGCAGGCCGAATCGAAGTATCCGTGGGATTACTACAAGGTCATCGCGACCATTCCTGGCGCGCAGGCGTATACGACCAAGGCGGAAACCAAGTGCGCGTTGTGGAAGTAAGTTAAGCGGGTTTTCGCTCGCTCGCTAAGCCATTAGCGTCGTTGTTCCCACCAGCCTCCGTCGTTCCCGCGCAGGCGGGAACCCAATTTCGTACCGTAGCTGGCGGCTCGACAAACTTGGGTTCCCGCCTGCGCGGGAACGACGGATAGCCCCCGGTCCCACTTTATGAACTGAGATGCCATGGAAATATTCGGCGTTCCCCTGCAGGCGATGGTCAGCCAGCTCTTGCTCGGCCTGGTCAACGGCTCTTTCTACGCCATGCTCTCGCTTGGCCTGGCCGTCATCTTCGGCCTGCTTAATGTCATCAACTTCTCCCACGGCGCCCTCTACATGATGGGCGCTTTTGCGGCCTACATCGGCGTCACCACCTTCGGCCTGAGCTACTGGGCCATGCTGGCGCTGGCACCCCTGCTGGTCGGCGTGTTCGGCATCATTGTCGAAAAATCGATGCTGCGCTGGCTTTACAAGCTCGATCACCTGTACGGCCTGCTGCTGACCTTCGGCATTACCTTGCTGCTCGAAGGCGTGTTCCGCTCGTTTTTCGGCAACTCCGGCCAGTCCGTCAGCGTGCCGGAACTGCTCCAGGGCCGCACCGACCTGGGCTTCATGGAATTGCCCAACTACCGCCTGTGGGTCGTGTTCGCCTCGCTCAGCGTTTGCCTGGCAACCTGGTTCGTCATCGAAAAGACCAAGCTCGGCGCCTACCTGCGGGCCGGGACCGAGAACCCGAAACTGGTCGAAGCCTTCGGCATCAACGTGCCGCTGATGGTCACCCTGACCTACGGCTTCGGCGTGGCCCTGGCCGGCTTTGCCGGGGTGCTGGCGGCGCCGATCATCAACGTCACGCCACTGATGGGCTCGAACCTGATCATCGTCGTGTTCGCTGTTGTGGTGATCGGCGGCATGGGGTCGATCATGGGTTCCATCCTCACCGGCCTCGGCCTGGGTGTGATCGAGGGCCTGACCCGCGTCTTCTATCCGGAAGGCTCGGAAGTGGTGGTGTTCGTGGTCATGGTCATCGTGCTGCTGATCCGTCCCGCCGGCTTGTTCGGCAAAGAGAAGTAAAGACAAGTCACCGAGAACTGGAGCCATTGATGAACAAGAACATCGCTTACGGCGTCGCGCTGCTGATTGCGCTGGCGGCGCCTTTTGTCGGCTATCCCGTCTTCCTGATGAAGTTGCTGTGCTTCGGGCTGTTCGCCTGCGCCTTCAACTTGCTGATCGGTTACACGGGCTTGCTGTCCTTCGGCCATGCCGCTTTCTTCGGCTCGGCCGGCTACGTGACCGGGCACGCGCTGACCGTGCTCGGCTTGCCGACCGAAGTCGGCATCCTGCTTGGCGTGGCCGCCGGCGCCCTGGTCGGCCTGGTCATGGGCAAGCTGGCGATTCGCCGGCAGGGCATTTACTTTTCCATGATCACCCTGGCGCTGGCGCAGATGGTGTATTTTGCGGCCTTGCGCGCGCCCTTCACGCATGGCGAGGATGGCTTGCAGGGTGTTCCACGTGGCAAGTTGTTCGGGGTAATCGACCTGAGCAACGACCTGACCCTGTACTTCGTGGTGCTGGCCATCGCGGTGGCGGGCTTTGCGCTGATCGTGCGCACGGTGCATTCGCCGTTCGGCCAGGTGCTCAAGGCCATCAAGGAAAACGAGCCGCGCGCCATTTCGCTCGGCTACGACGTCGACAAGTACAAGCTGGTGGCTTTCGTCCTGTCGGCCTCGCTGGCAGGCCTGGCGGGCGCCACCAAGACCTTGGTGCTGGGCTTCGAGACGCTGACCGACGTGCATTGGGCCATGTCCGGCCTGGTGATCCTGATGACCCTGGTGGGCGGCATGGGTACGCTGTCGGGGCCGATCATCGGCGCCTTCATCATCATCACGCTGGAAAACAAGCTGGGCGATGTCGGCACCTTCCTGGCGACCCACACCGGGGTCGAGTGGTTCAATACCCTGGGCGAATCGGTCGGCATGGTGACGGGATTGATTTTCATCCTCTGCGTGCTGCTGTTCCGACGCGGCATCGTCGGCGAAATCGGCGCTGCGCTGGCGGCCTCCGGTGTTCGTAAAAAATCCGTATGATTGCTTAAAATGCAGCATTGAAGGCCGGGTCGCATGACCCGGCTTTTTTTTATCCAATTTTTTGCGGAGAAACGATGGAACAAACACTGAGCGTCAATGGCATTGCGATGCACGTCGTCACCGAAGGCGAGGGGCCGGCCGTGCTCTTGCTACATGGTTTTCCGGATACGCATGCGGTGTGGCGCTTGCAGATCGACGCGCTCGTTGCCGCCGGCTATCGCGTCATCGCGCCGGACCTGCGCGGTTTCGGCCGCACCGAAGCGCCCGCCAGCGAGGACGCCTATGCCATGGACCTGCTGCGCGCCGACATGGTGGCCCTGCTCGACGCGCTCGGCGTCGACAAGGTGCTGCTGGTCGGCCACGACTGGGGTTCGGTGGTCGGCTGGAACCTGTGCATGCATGCGCCAGAGCGCGTGGAACGCTTCGTGGCGCTGTCGGTAGGGCATCCGGCCGCCTACACCGAGGGTGGGCTGTTGCAGCTGCTCAAAGGCTATTACGTGCTGGTATTCCAGCTGCGCGGGATCGCCGAATCGATGATCAAGGCCTTCGACTGGCATTCCTTGCGTGGCCTGGCCAGCACCCCCGCCCAGTTCGAGGAATGGCGCGCGCAACTTGACCGTCCCGGCCGCCTGACCGCCGCCCTGAACTATTACCGCGCCAACCTGAAAATGTTCAACGCCAGTACCTGGCCGACCGTCACCACGCCGGTGCTGGGCGTGTGGAGCGCGGGCGATGTGGCCTTGACCGAAGCGCAGATGCGCGGCTCCGAGAAGTATACGGGCGGCCCCTTCCAGTTCGAACGCATCGAAAAAGCCGGTCACTGGCTTCAGCTGGAAGCGGCGGGACAGGTGAATGCCCTGCTGCTGAAGTATTTCGACGCCGAGCCCCAAAATGCTTCACGTGAAACAATGCCATAAACTGGTTGCATAGCGAACTATTATCGGCTACAGTGGAGTCATGTTTGATCACTGCCTCTATTTCAACACTACTGCGCTGGCCCGGGTTCTCGAGCGTGAATGGACGCGCGCATTCAAGCCCTTCGGGCTGACGCCCTCGCAGGCCTTCATGCTGCGCGCGGTGCTGGCGCGGCCGGGTTTGCTGCAAAGCGAATTGGCCAAGGAACTGGTGATCAGCCGCCCGACGGCCACGCGCTCGCTCGACGGTTTGCAAAAGCTGGCGCTGATCGACCGCCGCGCCACCGGCGGGGACGGTCGCGAATGCGCCGTGTTCCCCGAACCGCGCGCGCTGGGCATGCATGAGGAGCTCAACGCCGCGAGCGGGGCCGTCACCGCGCGCCTGAAGCAGCTTCTCGAACCGGAACAGTTCGCCGCCATCGTCGCTTCGCTCAAGCAGGCGCGCGCGGCACTGGTTTGATTTTTTTACCCAAGTAGTTGCATAGCTAATCAATGGAGATTCGAATGCCTATCATCAATATCAAAATCAGTGCCGTGAAATCGCCCGCCATGATCCGCCAGATCGCCGAGCTGGTGCAGGACAAGACCATCGCCATCCTCGGGAAGAAGAGGGAGCTCATTGCCATCGCCATCGATTTCGTCGACCCCGACTGCTGGATCGTCGGCGGCGAGTCGCTGAGCGCGCAACGCAAGCACAGCGTCTACGTGGATGTGAAGGTGACCGACGAGACCAACACCAAGGATGAAAAGGCGGCGTACATCGCGGCCGTGTTCGCCGGCTTCGGCGCGCTGCTCGGCGAGCTGCACGAAGAAAGCTATATCTACGTTGACGACGTGCGGGCAAGCGCCTACGGCTACGGCGGGCGCACGCAGGAGTACCGTTACCAGCATCCGGCGCAATAAAATGATGCGGCGCTGGCGCGTCAGGTAGACCTCCCCCACCCTGTGATCAGCAAACTCCGGCACGGCCGCTGTGCCCTGACCGACGGGTTGCTGCTGAAGTTCCATGTTGCCTCGCAATTGCCGGTGGTAGAACTGCGCGCCCGTTTACACCGCACCGGCGCGCACGCGCTGGCTGAGGTATGCATGGCGTGCGGTCGTCCCCAGTCTGATACCCGCACGACGCATGAGACGACGCTGTCCGGTTAGCATGCGCCGCGCGCAGGAAAATGAGCGAGGTAGCGGAACGCGATCCTGCCCATAAAGTGTGGAGTCCGTATTAGTCTTTTGCAGCACAACTTATGGCTGGAACACGAACGGCCCTACCCTGCTCTGGCCTCCTCATCGCTCCGGGCCAGCGGCGCCATGCTTGGTGCCGGTTCTGGTGCTGGTTATACCGGGGTATGTGGACGAACGGCCGCATTGCCAGGTCCATCCAATGCCAGAAAAAGCGGTTCGTCGCGTTGAGGCCGGCGGCGTTTGATAAAGCCAATGTCGATGCCGCCGACCGCTGCGCGAAGGATGAGCCGCAGAGGGGCCGGCGACACATCATGGGCGGCTGCCAACGGACGCAACACGAAGAACGAGGTCTCGCCGGCTTGCGCCGCCAGATGCAGGCGGCGCAAACTCTCCGGCCGAACATGGGGTGCCCAGAAAAGGAGCGCGCCACAACTCCCGGAGCGCAACACCTGCTCTGCGGCCCACAGCGCGTTCGGGAACTTCCCGCTCTTTACCCACAACACTTGCGACGGCGCCAGCCCCAAATGGGAAAGCGAGATAGTTTGCGGTGGGTGGGGCGGCTGCAGGAGAACAACACGCCGGTTTGCGACAGTTTTCAACGCCGGCGCGAGCATGCGCATCTCACCGATTCCAGCTTGCTGCACTAAGAGGTCGATTAGCGATCCAGTAGGCCGGCCATTGCCGGAGAGCTGATTCGACAGTGTAGGATGCCGCGTCGGCACGCACTTTCGTCGCTGCAAAGACAGAGGAGGGCCTCTAAGGCGCGCCCCCTGTCACACCGATCAGGTGGCGAGTGCTGGCGATTGCGGTAACTCTGCTAAAAGGCCAGAATAATACTTATTGAAATCTGAAAGAAAAAGTTCGGTGTCAAAATCGGCAAATTTGTACTTTCTGACAATCCGTGGTACGTCTTCCAACAAACGCTCCAATACTATTTCCTTCCTTCTCTCTGCCGTTACGCTGACAAATTCGGCATAGTCCAGCATGATGTCCATGTACAAACACTTTTCCTTTTTTGCATGACGAATCCGTGGTTTGACATCAACTAACCTGAATGTTGCATAAACCGCCGCCGCAGCGTCACTTTTCCGATGCCGGAGTTTTTCAACTTAAATCGGAATGTCGCGGGCGATAGCGTCCCTACCCAATTGAACGGGACAGTCAATGAAGCGGTTT